>CAZUNW010000005.1:19715-28238 GCA_964621425.1 uncultured Chryseobacterium sp.
CCACGCCCACGGCGCTGGTCACGTCCGTGCCAAAGCCCACGTTGAACCAGGTGCCGCCGTCCTCCACGAGGGAGACGGGCTGGTCGTACACGCCGGTGTGCACGTTGTAGTCGATGGTGGCATCATAACCCAGGAAGAGGGCATCACCCAGCGTGTAGGCGCAGAAGAGGTAGCGCGTGTTGTCCGTGAGCACCAGGGGCTGCAGGAAGGGCACGAAGACCACCTCGCCCTGGAGGTCGGCCTGGTAGAAGTATTCGCCCGTCGCCTCCTCCAGCAGGGTGTAGGCGGTTTGAGCGGGGTAGTTCGGGTCGCTCAGTCCCGTGAAGCTGTCCGCCCACTCGTAGGCGCGCACACCGATGAACTCGCCGTCCAGCGTGGTGCCGGCGGCGGTGGTGGCGCTGGTGTAGATGCCGGTGGCGGCCATGCGGCTGGCGTTGGCATTCTGGAAGTGGATGCAGGTCTGGAAGCCATCGAGGTCATCGCCAGGGCGGTAGTGCGCGCTGGGATCGGGCTTGCCGGTCACCGGGTCGATGGGGCAGTAGCTCAACACGGAGTCCACGCGGAAGGTGAAGGAGGCGGTGTTGTCGGCGGGGAACTCATCGGGGAGCGAACCGGTGGAGATGGTGTAGGTCACCGTGTAGAGGGCGTCCGTGTAGCTGGTCTGGGAGAAGGGGGGCAGTGTCACGAAGAGGCTGTCACCGGCCACGATCTGCGCCGGAGTGGACGTCTGGTCGTACAGGATGGTGCCGCCCTGTTCCACCTTGGCATTGAGGCTGGCCTCGGCCTGGTCGGCGGTGCCGTAGTTGTGGATCCACAGGCCGAGTTCAGCGCTGAACTCGCTGGCGTTCTGGGACACCAGGGCGGGCTGGCCAGCTGCAGGGGCCACCAGCACGTCGGGCTTGTACGCGCTCAGGTTATACTGGAAGAAGTTGTTGATGCTGCCGAGGAAGGCCACGATGGTTTCACCGGCCTCCAGTGCGGCGTAGAGGGCGGCACCATCGTCCAGCGTGCACATGGCCGTCGGGATGGTGACGTTGGCCCCTTGCGCACCAGCGCCCATGGCGATGGGTGCACCGGCCACGCGGTTGATGACCAGCACCGCGGAGGCGCCGGCGTTCTGGGCGTTCAGCGCCTTCACGCCGAACTCGCAGCTGCCGCGGTAGAGCACGGCGATCTTGCCGGCCACGTTGGGACCGTTCACAACCACGTCACAGCACAGGCTGTCCGCGGCGGTGCCGTCGAGCGCGATGGCGAGCGTGTCGGTGATGGCATTGGCGGGGTCGTTCAGGTCGGGCGTACCCCAGCCGCCTGCGGGATCGGCCCAGGTGAATTCGTAGCTGCCGGACAAGTTCGCCGGCTCAAGCACGTTCAGGATCACCTGGCCTTGGGATGCCAGGCCGGCCGATCCGAGGAGAAAAGCGAGTACCGTTCTTTTCATGGTCGTTGGGGTGTGGTTTTGATGGGAACGCACCGGAACCTGTTGGTGCCGGATGACAAGTTTAATCGTTCCAACGATCCGCTCAGCGCCCGTTCGCCGGGCGGCGCCCCGGCCGGTGCGGAAGGGACCTATCGGCCGCCAGCCGCCGGTACCTCCTCGAAACGGAGCACGGCCGAGTTCATGCAATAGCGCTTGCCCGTGGGGGGAGGGCCATCGTCGAACACGTGCCCCAGGTGGCTGTCACAGCGGCCACATAGCACCTCGGTACGCACCATTCCGTGGCCCAGGTCCTCGGCGTAGCGCACGCTGCCGGGCCGTTCGGTGCGGAAAAAGCTCGGCCATCCGCACGAGCTGGCGAACTTGCTGTCTGCCAGGAACAGGGCATTGCCGCAGACCGCGCAGCGGTAGCGCCCCACGCCTTCATGGTCCCAAAGGGCGCCCGTGAAGGCCCGCTCCGTCCCCTTCTCCCGGGCGATGTGGTACACCCAGGGGTCGAGCACCCGCTGCCACACGCTGTCCGGCAGCACCAGGCGCGTTGTATCGGTCTCGCTGTAATAGGTGGTCGCATCCGACGATGCGTTGCCCGCCGTGCCCTCCTCCTGGCCGCAAGCCGTCAGGGCCAGCACCATCGCCCCGGCCGGGATCAGCGTCCGCAGCGTGGTGTGCATGGGGCTCAGCCGATCACTTCGGCCTTGGGGTAGCGCTTGCGCCAGGCATTGAAGGTCTTCATGCTCTTGAGGTGCACGATGGTCCTTCCGTCGAGGCGGACTTTGATGGCCTTGCCGTCCGGCGTGGGCTGGGTCAGGATGATGGTCTTCTTGCGGGGCATGGCCACTGGCTGGGAATGGCCTCCAAAGCGAAATAACCGTGCCGCTCCTTGAAAGGTGCCCCACTGGCAGGCGGCGGCTGGCCAGCCACGCACAAGCCCGCGCCGGGTGCGGGTTTGGATGGGCTGCCAGCAGCCTGACGTTCTGTCCGAACGCACCGTTCCACCGCGTTCAGGCCAGGCTGGCCCAGCCGGCAAGTGCCCCCAGTGCCAGGGCGAGCACGCTGCCTGCCCAAACCCTTGCGCTGGTGATACGGGGAGCGGTGGATGCGACCAGCAGCGCCTTGAACAACGTGTTGGCAGCGGCGGCGGCCAGGATGACCAGTGCAGGCGCTGCGGTGCCGTCCTGTGTCACCGAGAGGGTCACGGCGTCCATGTCCACCGAACCGGAGATCACTGCGGCGGCATAGGTGCCGGGCTCCCCGAACCGTGTGGTGCACCAGGCCAAAGCCCATTGGATCGACACGAACAGAAGGGCGAACTGGAGGGCCATCCTGAACTCGAGCGGGTTGCGGACCGGCAGGGGGCTTGTGCGGCCGGGCGGGGCACCGCGCAGCAGGACCAAGGCGGACAGCAACGCCCCCGCTGCGGAGGCGAGCAGCGCCGGTGCCAACTGGAGGGCGAGGTCGGGCTTCAGCACGGCGGTGAGCAGGATGACCCGGGGGTACATGACCGCACCCGCGGCCAGGATGGCGGCGGCGGACAGCCGCTGTGCGGCTGGGTCGCCCTCCGAAGCGCGCCGGGATGCGCTCCAGGCCACGGCCGTGCTGGAAACCAGCCCCCCGATCACCGCGGTCCACAGGGTTCCCTTGCGCCCGCCGACCAGGTGGGCCAGCAGGTAGCCGCACAGGCTGATGCCGCTCACGAGCACAACCATGGTCCAGATCTCGCGAAGAGCCCAGATGCCGCCGGGCCCGAAAGGTGTGGTGGGCAGCAGCGGACGGATGACGGCCGCGATCAGGGTGAACTGGATGATGGCCCGCACCTCCTGGTGCGATAGGCTTGCCACGAAGCGGTGTAGGGGGGCTTTGGCGCTGAGCAGCAAGGTGATGAGTACGGTGGTGGCCACCGCCAGCAGCACGTGGCCTTCATGCACCACCGCCCCCAGCAGGAAGGCGAGCACCCCGCTCATTTCCGTGGTGCCACCGAAGCTGCCGGGCCTGGCCGTCAGGGCATAGGCCGTGACCAGGAAGGCCAGCAGCCCGGCCAGGGCAAGGGCAAGGATCCAGGCCCCGGCGTGCGCCGCCATCAGGGCGCTAACAAAGCCCAGCAGCGCGAACAGGGTGGTGGTGCGGATGCCGGCGAAGAGCTGTTCCTCATGCTCCACCACCCGCTTGGCATGCTCCCGCTCCAGCCCGATGAGCAGGCCGATGCCGACGCTCACCAGCAGGCGCGCAAGCAGGCCCAATGCGGGTTCACGGGGAAGCAGGTCCTCCATGTCCGCATCCAAGGTAGCACCTGCCTGGTGTGTCATGTCTTTGCAAGAAAGGGCTGGCCAAAGTGGCGCGATCGCACAATCGGCACGGATCGTGCGTTATAGGAGTACCATGGAACGAGAGACCGTCATTCAACGGACCCTGTTGGTGGATGCTGGCCCCCAAGCGATCTGGCGCGCGCTGACCGAGCCGGAGCTCACGAAGCTCTATTCGGAGGGCTGGCAGGCGCGCAGCACTTGGAAGCAGGGGGCACCGGTGGTGTGGGTGGAGAAGGTGGAAGGAGAGGAGCACGTGCGGGCGAAGGGGACGGTGATGGCGAGCCAGCCTGGCCGCCGCCTGCGCTACACCTGCCTGGTGCTGGGCTCGGACCTCCCGGATGAGCCTTCGAGCTACACCACGGTGGACCTGCTGCTGGAGCCGGAGCGCGATGGTCGCACCCGGCTGGAGTTGTGGCACGGCGATTTCGCCGGCCTGCCGCAGGATGTGCGCCGCGCACGCGAGGCCGGCCGCGAGTGGGTCGAGGTGCTGGTGGGCATCAAGCGTGTGGCCGAAGAGGAGCAGCGCAGCCAGGCCGCCTGACCCGACCCCTCAGAGCACCTTGAACGTGCTGGAAGCGGAAGGCCCCAGGGAGGGCACCTCCAGGATATAGGCACCAGGCCGGAACCCTGCCAGTGTGAGGCGCGTCACCCGACCCTCCATTACCACCGCGCGCACCACGCGGCCCGATAGGTCGCGCACAACGATGGTTGTTTCCTCCCACTGGCCGTCCGGCAACCTCACGTGCACCAGCTCCTGTGCGGGATTGGGGTAGATGAGCGGCCGCATGTCCAGGGCCACCTGCACCGGCACCACCTCGCTCAGGTCGAAGGTGCCGTCCAGGTCCACCGAACGCAGGCGGTAATAGTTGATGCCCGGCGCCGGCCGTTCGTCCAGCATGGTGTAATGCAGTTCGGCCTGGCTGTTGCCGGCGGCCTCTACCATGCCAATGGGCATGAAGGTCTCCAGGTCGTCGCTGCGCTCCACCACGAAGTGTCGGCTGTCCTGTTCGCTTGCCGTGGCCCATTCCAGCAGCACGTTGCTCCCTTCGGTCCTGCCGTCGAACCGCAGGAGTTCCACGGGCAGCACCGCGGGCAGGCACATGCTGGTCGTGGCCGTGCTGCACGGTGCACAGGTGGGGGTAAAGTAGAGGCCCTGCATGGTGGAGGTCCACTGCGTGTTGTTGCGGCTGGCCACGGCATGGCCGCTTGCCCCGTTCGCATTCAGCAGGGCGTGCACCGCGTGGCCGTTGTTGTGTGAGGTGCATACGGGTTTGTCCGTGATGAAGGTGCCGATGCAGTTGGTGCCCTCGTAGAGCACGGTCTGGCTCGTGTAGACCTGCGTGCTGCAGCCGTACATCGGGATGTTCTGGTAGCTCACCACGAAGCGCCGGTTCGGCGCGGTGCCAAGGGTCTGGTAGCGCACCTGCCCGCCGAGGCCGGGGTGTATGTCCTGCCAGGGGGCCATCACGGTATTGTGCACGGCGGTTTGCAGCAGGGTAGGCACGGCCACGGTGGACCATGGGCTGAAGAGCCCGGCCATCGCCGTGTTGAAGGAGATGTAGTTGTTCGAGCTGATCACGCAGTTCGTGTAGGTCGTTCCGTTGTAGCAGAACGGGAAGCCGATGGGCACAACCGGGCTGTGCACGTCATCCCCCAGCGCAAGCGCGGTGCCCGCGAACGGGTCGGCCACATAGGAGGTCGCGGTGGTGGTGTAGCACAACGGAGGAGGGATCGGTGCGCAGGTGATGGCAAGGTAGAAGGCACCGGTATTGGCGCCGAAGCCGTGCACCAGGATGTGGTAGAGGGTCCCGTTGGTGCTGGGCCAGCTCACGCGCGAGCGTGTGCCGCATTGGTCGTCGTTCCCGGTCACGCAGGCGAGGTTGCCGCAGGTGCCGGTGAACACGCGGATCCGCGTGTCGTAGCCGCTGTTGCAAAGTGATGCGGTGATGTTCTGGCCGTTGCCGGTGATGCGGTACCATACGCCTCCCCCGGTTCCGTCACCGGTGCCGCAGAAGGGGGCAACATCGGCGGTCGCTGCAGAGGTATTGCCGTTCACCGCGCTTCCGCAGACCAACATGGGCGACCCGATGCACTGGTCGCTCTGGCCGGACACCTTGTTCAAGGCAAGTACCATCAACACGGAGAGGAGGAACCCTGGCCTGATCATCGCGCTGGGGATGGGGCCTGCCCATCGGTCAAGGTGGTTCCATCGCTTACGTGCACGGGCCCCTCCAGCACCTGTCCGGCACCGGCAAGCAGGGTGCGCAGGCTGCCCAGGTCATGGGCGGTCGGGCTTGCCAGCTTGAAGCAGGCCTCCTCCTCGATGAAGAGGCACATGTGGATCTCCTCCAATTGCATGAGCGCATGCTGCACCGGCTTGGCTTCGGCGTAGGTGGTGATGGCCGGCAGTTTGAATCGGTATACCAGGTCGCCGGCCTGCTCCTCGCCTTGTGCGAGGACCTGAACGCCCGGCAGGCAGATGATCGCGGCGATCAGCAGCAGCCGGAGGCCCGGCCGCGAACAGGTTGTACGATGCATGCGGTCACACGAATGTGCCCGCTTCTACGCGATCGCTGCTGCCGGGTTTCGTCCTGCTCAGGGAAGTTGTTCGGTGCGCGTGGCGGTGGGCACCGTGCCCCCGATCGCACCAAGGATGCGGTCGCGGTCGTTGGCGGTCCCGGTGTACTTCACGACCCCGTCCATGTTGAGGTCCACGGGGGTGTATCCGTTCGCGGTGTTGGTCGGCACCGTTCCGCCCACCGCGGTAAGGATGGGGTCGCGGTCGTTGGAGGCCCCGGTGTACTTCACCTGCCCGTCGCCCGTGGTGTTGCCCGTCCACAGCGCACGCCGTGCGCCGATCTGCTTCATCGCGTTCGAGCCGTATAGCCCTGACACCGCCGTCAGGTCCAGGATGGCGGGCACGCCCAGCAGGGTCACAGGTGCAGCCGTCATTGCCCCCAGGTGGTTGCGATGGCGCACGGCTACATGGTAGTTCCCAGCAGCCACACCGAAGCGCACGGGCGAGGTGCCATCCTCGGCCACGATGTCCCCATCCCGCTGCAGCAGAGCCTGGCGTGTGGCCACGACATTCGCGCTGTTGTCGGCACCGCGCAGCTCCAGCCGCACCCAGTCCACGATGGCGTTGGGTCCCGTGCGTGCCAGCACCTGTGGGGAGGTGGTCTCACCGCCACCGCCCCCCGCTTGGGCATGTCCCATTTCCGAATAGGGCTCGACCAGTGGCACCAGCCCGGCGGTCCGCAATCCGTCGTTCATCAACCCGGTGCCCTGTACGTAGGGGCCTTCGAGGATCACCTTGGCGCTCAGCGAAACGTAGCAGAAGGGGTCGCTCCAACGCGGGTCACCCAGCAGCGTGGTATCGGTCAGGGTGCGCAAGAAGGCCACCAGCGCCTGTTGCTCAGCGGGACTGTAGTGGATGATTCGCGGCGGGCACGTGAGGCACTGGTTGTTGTTGGGGTCGATGGTGCCCGGGAGTATGGCCCGCAGGAATCCGGACAGGTTCGGATGGGGCTTGATCGAGTCACTGTAGAACGCCACCACCTCCTCCAGGGTGTTGAACCTTCCATCGTGCATATACGGTGCCGTGAGCTCCACGTTGATCAGGGAGGGAACACTGAACTTCCCATTCTGTCCCGAGTTCGGATTGTTGGTGAGGGCGCCCACGCCATTGTCCGCATAGATCAGGTCGAGGCCGATGTTCTGTGCACCCTGTTGCACCATTACGTTGCGCGTGTGGCAGGCCTGGCAGTTCCCACGCTCGACGTCCATGAACAGGTCCTTGCCCAGGTTCTCCTGCGCGGTGAAGTTCACAAAGGGGGTCACCTCCGGGTTGCCGTTCGTGAGTTCCACGCCCTGCCGGTAGTGCGAGCCGAAAGTGTTCATGCTGCGGATGAACTGCGCCATGGCTTTGCGCATGCCATCGACGGTGATCGCGCTGGAACCGAAGGCGTTCTGGAAGAGCGGTGCGTAAAATGGCTTTGCGGCGATGCGCGCCAGCGCGGAATCGAGCGTCATGCCCATCTCATCGCTCACCACCGGCATCAGCACCTGTTCCTCGAGCGTCGCCGCCCGGTTGTCCCAGAAGAAGTGGCCATCCCGCTGGAAACGGGCGTGAACCAGGCCCGGGGTGTTACGCCCCGTGACCCCCCCATTCACCTTGCGGCTGAACCGCGCTGTGTCCGCGAAGGCGAGGCGCTGGACATGGCAGCTGCCGCATGACATGCTTCCGTCGATCGAAAGGTCCGTATCGTAGAACAGGACGCGACCCAGCGTGGCACCGGCATCAGTGATGGGGTTGTCCACCGGTGTGTTGTCCATGTTCGCCAGGTTGTTCACCACGTCCGTGGGGAAGGCGATGGCGGCGTAATTGAAGGGCAGTGTGGGAAGCACCACGCACGAGTAGTCGGCGTAGCGTGCCGCCGCAGTGATGAAGGTGGCAAGGAGCAACAGCACCACTGAGCGGTCATTCGGCTTCATGCGCGTTGCAGGGCGCGGATTTTGCGACCTGCGGCGGTGAATCTAGCTGTGCCGCTCCCGGGGGTGATGCGTTGCCGCGGGCGTTCATCGACAGGGCATGGTGGTTGATCCATGTCGGTCCCGTAGGTGTCGTGGAATGCATGCCGTTGGTCGATTTCCTGAAGTGCGAATGCGCATTGGCCGCTTCCTATCCGTTGTCGTGGTTCTACCGACCTTGCGCCGCCCGATCGCACCAACGCATCCGGCCCACGCCATGAAGATGCGCATCAACAAGCTGCTCGACCGGGCCCT
>CAZUNW010000006.1:0-28031 GCA_964621425.1 uncultured Chryseobacterium sp.
AGGGGACCGGATCCTGAAGCGTACCACCTTTACGAAGTACCGGCAGTTCGTTGAGAACTGTTTCAACCTGCTTCCCCGCCAGGCCCTGCACGCACGCATGCTGGAGTTCGACCATCCGGCCACAGGGCGCAGGATGCGTTTCGAGAGTGCGCTCCCGGATGGGTTCGAGGCCGTGCTCTCCCGGTGGCGCACCTACACGGGCGCGAGGCCCATGGAGGGGGAGGAGGAGGAGGGAGGCGGGGGGGTCACCGCCTGATCTTGCCGGTGCCCGTGCGATCGAAACGCGGCAGCGTGCGGATGTGCCTTGGCATCTCGTGCGGATGCAGCACGCCCATGAGCCGTGCCATCACCTCGGGGATGACATCTTGCTGGGGACGGTCGGTCTCGATGGTGAGCATCACGGACTGGCCCAGCCGTTCGTCGGGCACGCCGCTGAAGAAGTGCGGCTCGGCGATGAGCGCCGCTGTGCGTGCCTCCAATTGCTCGGGGAACACCTTCCTGCCGCCGCAGAGGATGACGTTGTCATGGCGGCCCAGCCACCGGAAGTGCCGCTCATCCACCAGTTCCACAAGGTCGTTGGTGACATGCTGGAAGCTGGACAGGTGGGGCGTGTACACGACGAGGCAGCCACGAGGATCACGTGCGAAGTGGCATTCACCCACGGCCGTGAAGGTCACGCCAGCCCCGGTGCCACTGAGCGTCCGCAGGGCCACGTGGGTGAGCGTCTCGGTGCTGCCATAGCCCAGGTGCACGGTGGTGCCCGACTCCCGGACGCGTTCGGCCAGGGACGTGCTCACGGGCCCCCCGCCCAGCAGCACGTGATCGAAACGCCCCGCCAGCCCGGCCGCATCGTCGTCCAATCCGCGAGCGAGTTGCAGCGGTACCATCGCCGCGAAGCGGAATCGCTGCCCGGGATCCAGCCCCGCGAGCACGCTGCCACGGGGGTCTGCCACGTGCAGATCGAGCCCCAGCACGAAGGCGCGCACAAGCATCATCTTGCCGGCCACGAAGCCCGAAGGGAGGCAGTGCAGCACGCGGTCCCCCGGGCGCAGGTCGAAGGTCCGTCCGGTGAGCTCGGCGCTCGCCACCAGGTCGCCCACGGGTACTGTGATGCGCTTGGGCGGACCGGTGGTGCCGCTGGTCTGCACGGTGAGGCCCTCCCCGCGCATGAGCTCCCTGATGGTCGCGCGGAGCTGTTCCGCCGCGTCAGGATCATCCTTTTGCCGGTCGACCAGCTCGTCCGCCCATTCCAACACGGCATCGCCCTCCAGCGTCGTGCCGTCCACCGTCAGGCGTTCGAAGGGGTTCACAGGATCGCGCTGAGGTCCCACTCGCCCTCGGGCCGGTAGCGCAACTCACCGCGTCCGGCCTCCAGTGGCGATGGGATGTTGTCCGTGTAGATCATCCCTGTGCCCAGTCCCTGTGGAAGGACCACGGACTGCAGCGCAGTGAACTGAGCGATGGCGTTCAGGCCAATGCTGCTTTCCAATGCAGAGGTGATCCACCAGCCGATGCCACGGGCCTTGGCCAGGTCCATCCATTCGCGCGTGGAGGCCCAACCGCCCACAAGGCTCGGCTTGATCACGATGAAGGCGGGACGCAGGTTGTCGAGCAGGTCCACCTTGGCGTCGTGGGTGTTCTGCCCGATGAGGTCCTCGTCCAGTGCGATGGGTACGGGCGAGCCCGCGCACAGTTCGGCCATCACCTCGTACAGGCCAGGAGCCACCGGCTGCTCGATGCTGTGCACATGCAGGTCATGCAACCGCTTGAGCACCTCGGGCGCATCCCGGGCGGTGAATGCCCCGTTGGCATCCACCCGGAGGGTGACATCCCCGGGTCCGTATTCGCGTCGCACGGCCTTCAGCAGGTCCAGTTCATCCGCGATGCCGATCGAACCGATCTTCATTTTCACGGTCGTGAAACCGCCATCGAGCTGTTCGCGGATGCGCCGCTTCATGGTGGCACGGTCGCCCATCCACACCAGTCCGTTGATGGGGATCGACTTCCGGCCGAGGGTGAAGTCGGAGGGGAAGAGGGTCTTGGTGCCGCCCGCCTCCAGGTCCTTCAGGCATTGTTCCACGGCGAAGCGCACACTGGGCACGTCCACCAGGTCGGTGACCAGCCGACGCTCCCAGTCCCCCGTTTCCATGCAGAGCTCGAGGAGCTTGGTACGCACGTCAGCGGGGAACTCGCGGCTGTGGCCCGGGAAAAGCGCTGCTTCCCCGATGCCCCGCACCTCGGGCCTGTCATGGTGCCAGGCGACCAGGTACCACGTTGTCCGGGCCGTGATGGTGCCCTTGCTGGTGCCCAGCTCGAAGCGGGGGTGCAGGGTGCGTTCGGTCCAGCGCGCGCGGAGCATCACACAAGGATAAGGCCGAGCGAGAAGAGCAGCGCACTAAGGAAGGTGCCCATCGCCAACACCTTGAGCTGGGGGTCTAGGTCGCGGGGTTCCTTCGTGCTCCACACGCACTTGAGGTGGATGATGTATCCCGGTGCGGAAAGCAGGAAGAGCCAGGTGGTCCAGCTGGCCTGGATGAAGAGCGCGAAGCCGATCAGGCAGAGCTCAGCGCCCACGACCAGGATCGTGTGGTATATCCGTGCGTTCACGCTACCCATGCGCACCACCAGCGTTCGCTTTCCGCTCGCCGCATCGTTGTGGATGTCGCGCATGTTGTTCACGTTGAGCACCCCGGAGCTGAGCAGGCCGAAGGCAATGGCAGGCGCAAGTACCATGGGTTCGAACCTGTTGGTGTGGAGGAAATAGGTGCCGCACACGCCGACGATGCCGAAGAAGATGAATACGCTGATGTCGCCTAGACCCGCATAGCCATACGGGTTCTTCCCGAAGGTGTACTTCACCGCAGCCCCGATCGCCGCCAGACCGAGCAGGAAAAAGAACAAGGTCCTCAGTGTAAGCCCAAGCGCTACAACGATCAACGAGCAACCGCTGATGAAGGCCAACAGACCGCAGATCATCATCGCACGCTTCATTTCGGCCGGCGTGATCGCCCCGCTCTGCACGGTGCGCTTTGGCCCGACACGATCGATGTTATCCGTCCCGTGTTCGTGATCACCCAGGTCGTTTGCGAGATTGCTGAGGATCTGGAGGAGGATGGCTGTGAGCGAAGCGAGCACGAGGACCATCGGATCACAACTGGTCGCATGGCAGCTGATCCAGCCCCAGTCGTTGGCCAATGCGCTCCCCACGAGGATGCTGCTCACCGCGAGCGGCAGTGTGCGCAGGCGGAAGGCGTGGAGCCAGTGTTTCATTCCTCAGCGGACCTCAGCGTCTTTTGCGCCTCTGCGGTTGAACCCCTATGGGAACTTCGGGAACTTCTGGAAATCCGGCGGACGCTTCTCCAGGAAGGCGTTGCGGCCCTCCTGTGCTTCGTCCATCAGGTAGTACATGAGCGTGGCGTCACCCGCGAACTCCATCAGGCCGCGCTGGCCGTCGAGCTCGGCGTTGAGGCCGCGCTTGATCATGCGCAGGGCGAGCGGGCTGCGCTGCATCATGATCCTGCACCACTCCACGGTGGTGTCCTCCAGGTCGGCCAGCGGCACCACCTTGTTCACCATGCCCATGTCATGGGCTTCCTGCGCGCTGTACTGAAGGCAGAGGAACCAGATCTCGCGGGCCTTCTTCTGGCCAACGTGGCGTGCGAGGTAGTAGCTTCCGAAGCCGCCATCGAAGCCGCCCTCCTTGGGGCCGGTCTGCCCGAAGCGCGCATGGTCTGCGGCGATGGTGAGGTCGCACACCACGTGCAGCACGTGGCCCCCGCCTATGGCGTAGCCGTTCACCATGGCCACCACGGGCTTCGGCAGCTCGCGGATGCGCTTGTGCAGGTCGAGCACGTTGAGCCTTGGCACGCCGTCGGTGCCGATGTAGCCGCCGCGGCCCTTCACGTTCTGGTCGCCGCCGCTGCAAAAGGCCTTGTCGCCCGCGCCGGTGAGCACCACCACGCCGATGCGCGTGTCCTCGCGGGCGATGTCCATCGCATCGATCATCTCCTTGTTGGTGTCCGGACGGAAGGCGTTGTAGACCTCCGGCCGGTTGATCGTGATCTTGGCGATGCCCTCGAAGTACTCGAACTTGATGTCCGTGTATTCCTTGATGGTCGTCCATTCCCTGGTCATGGCCGGATGCTTTTGAACACAGTGATGCAACGGCGCCGTGGATGCGCGGCGTTCATGATGTGCGGAGTTGGTTGAAGTAATCGCGCAACACCCTGGGCGAGGTGAGCGCATCGGTGGTGATGTGCAGTACGGCGGGCTTCTCATGCTGCGCGTACAGCTTGTCCAGGCCCGCCTCGAGGGAGGCGTGGTCGTTGGCTTGGAAGTAGGGCAGGCCGAAGCTCTTCACGAGCCGTTCGATGCTGCGGGTGTGCGGCGCTTCGAACCAGGGCAGCAGCTCCGCGTCCTTGTCCGGCCCATCGATGTAGCGGAAGATGTTGCCGCCGCCGTTGTCCACCACGATCACCTTAAGCAGGGGGGGGAGGTGCTCGTTCCAGAACGCGTTGCCGTCGTAGCAGAAGGCGATGTCGCCCGTGATCAGCGTGGTGAGCGCTCCCGTGGCCAGGGCCGCGCCCACGGCCGTGCTGGTGCATCCGTCGATCCCACTGGTGCCCCGGTTGCCGGACCAGCGCAGCCCGCGCATGCGGTCGAAGAGCTGCACGTAGCGTGCGGGGGTGCTGTTGGCCACGTGCACGTCGCTGTCGCCGGGGATGCGGCCGTTCAAGGTGTGGAACACGGTGAGGTCACAGAAAGGCGCTTCCCCCATTTGGCGTTCGTGGATAGCGCGTGTCCGTGCATCCACCATGCGCCATGCATCTCCGTAGGAGCTGTCCACACGGTGCGCCGACGCCACCACGGGTTCAGCCACCTGGGCGAGGAAGACATCGGGGCTCACGGCTATGTCCTGGGTGAGGCTCTGATAAGTGTCGTAGTGCCGCTGGCCGGGGTCCACGTTCCAGTGCTGCTGTGGTCGCCATTTGCGCAGCAGTGTCTTGATGCGCTTGCTCACCACCGCGCCACCGAAGGTGATCAGCAGGTCGGGCCTCAGGTCGTCCTCGTTGGCCGGGTTCACGCCTTCGATCGCTCGGTCGATGCACGTGATGAACGCGGGATCGTCCAGGTTGCTCGTGGCCTCGGTGTGCACGGTGACCTGTGGCAGGGATGCGAGGCGCACCAGCCGGGTCTTGAGGCCATTGCTCCAACGTCCCTGTCCCACGAGCACCATCACCTTCCGGCACGCGCCCATCTGGCCGGCGAGCCATCGGGCATGTTCGGGCATGATGAAGGGCTCGGTCATCACCGGGGCGATCAACCGGCTTTGCATCGCCGCGTCCGGTGAGGCCTGCCCGTAAAGCGGTTCAGCGAAGGGGACGTTCACATGCACGGGACCGGGCACGGGCAGCAGGGTGGCATCAATGGCCTCATTGATGAGGCGGCCCACATGCCAGCGGGCCAGCTCGTCCTGCGGGTCCCTCGGCAGCTGTACGCTGCGTTTCATATGCAGTGCTAACACGCCTTGCTGGCGGATGGCCTGTCCCTCGCCCTGGTCCACCCATTCCTCCGGGCGGTCCGCGGTGATCACCAGCAGGGGGACACGCTGGTAGAAGGCCTCCGCGATGGCCGGACCATAGTTGAGCACGGCGCTGCCGCTGGTGGCGATGAGGGCTACGGGTGCGTGCAGCTGCTGGGCCATGCCGAGCGCAAGAAAGGCGGCACTGCGCTCGTCGATAATGCGCAGGCAATCGATGCCTGCATGCCGGTTGAACGCGATCACCAGCGGGGCGCTGCGCGAGCCGGGACTTATCAC
The DNA here is from genome assembly GCA_964621425.1 of uncultured Chryseobacterium sp. Taxonomy (GTDB): domain Bacteria; phylum Bacteroidota; class Bacteroidia; order Flavobacteriales_F; family PHOS-HE28; genus PHOS-HE28. The sequence continues at coordinate 5,819 of CAZUNW010000006.1, forward strand.
GGCATGGCGCACACCTTTCGCGGCGCAGAGCCGCGCCAGTTCAGATGCGGCGAAATGGTCCGAGGTCATCGTGCCATGGTGGCTTCCCGGCCTGTGGCCAGAGTTCGAATGGGCGTGGTCCAGACCGAGGCCTTCGCTTCGGTCTCGGTCCATTCGTCCCCGGCATCCGACCCGGCCGTGATGCCCGCCCCCACATGCAGGGTGGCCCGTTGGTCGAACGCCTCAAGGCAGCGGATGTTCACGAACAGTTCGGTCCGCCCATCGGCGTTCCACGGTCCCCAGAACCCGCTGTAAAGCCCCCGGCCCGGCCCGTCGTGCCCGTGGATGAACCGTTGGGCGGCGCCGCGCGGGGTGCCGCAGATGGCGGGCGTGGGATGCAATCGGGTGAGCACCTCATCCAGGGAGCAGCTGCCCAGGTCGGCCTCGATCACGGTCCGCAGGTGGCTCACCTGGCCGGCGTTCATCGGCTCCGGACCCATGATGCTGATGGCGGGCAGTCCGAGCTCGATCAGGCATCCCACGACCTCGCGTGTCACGAGTGCCTGCTCATGGCGCTCCTTGGTGCCCCAGCTTGCCGCCGGCAGGGGGGGCTCGGTGGAGCCGCGGGTGCCCGCAAGGGCATCAATGCGGACCCGGTCGTCCTCGGCTACCAGCAGGTGTTCGGGAGATGCGCCCATCCAGGTGCCATGCTCAGGGGTATGCACCAGTGCCACAAGCGCGTTTGACATGCGGGTTGCGGCCTCCTCGAAGAGGGTGGGCAGGGATGTCCGGTCCAGGTCCAGTGTGATGGTGCGCGAGGCCACCACCTTCTCCAGCCCTCCTGCGCCAATCACCTCCAGGGCCTCCTTCACCAGGGCCTCGTAGGCGGTGCGGTCCATGTCCACCGCTGGTGTGCGGCCTGCGGGCGTGCCGCCGATGCAGGTGTGGAGGGACTCCAGGGAAACGGGAAGCTCCCCGAACGTGAGCTCCACATCGCTCCTGACGTAGGTGATGCGCTGCGGGTCATGCTTGAAGGGGGCTACGAGGAAGACCTCGTTCAGGCGGGCGAGGTAGGCGGATTCCACCGGCTCCAGCTCGGGGCTGCGTTGCACCCAAAGCGTGACGGGCCCACCGGGTACCCTGAAGGCCGTAAAGGTGAGGTGGCGTGCAAGGCAGTGGGCGAGGGCCTGGTGCAACTGGCTGGGGGCGCTCATGGGGCGGTGGGCTGGGTTTGGCCGGCGATCACCAGGCTGGTGAGGCGGCAGACCGCGCACAGGGCACCGGCCTGGTCATGGACCCGGATTTCCCAAACGTGCATGGTTCGGCCCAGGCGCAGCGGTTCCGCCGTGGCGGTGACGCGCCCTTCGCGCACACCCTTCAGGTGATTCGCGTTCACCTCGACGCCCACTACGTGACGTCCATCGGGCATCACCAGCAGGGCGGAGGCTACGCTGCCCAGGGTCTCGGCCAGCGCTGCGGTGGCCCCCCCGTTCAACAGGCCCATCGGCTGGATGGTCCTGTGGTCAACGGGCATGGAGGCGGTGAGGCGGCCTTCGGCGTCGACCCCGAACCGGATGTCCAGGTGTTCCGACAGGGTGCCGGACCGGAACCGATCCGCCAATTCAACATGGCCTGCCGTAAAGCGCATGCGGCAAAGTTACCCCGTGGCGATCTTTGTACCCGGATGGAACGCACGCCGAAGCACCGAGTGCTGCTTGTGGAGGATGAGGAGGGCCTGCGGCAGACCTTGCGGCTGAACCTGGAGTTGGAAGGGTACCACGTGACCGCGGTGGCCACGGGTGCCGAGGCCCTGGACCGGCTTCGCGGCGCCCATTTCGATGCGGCCGTGCTGGATGTCATGCTGCCGGGCATGGATGGCTTCACCGTGTGCGAGAAGGCCCGTGTGGAGGGTGTACGTACCCCTGTGCTATTCCTCACCGCACGTAGCACCCCGGCCGACCGCGTTCGGGGATTGCGCACGGGGGATGATCACCTGGCCAAGCCGTTCGACCTGGAGGAGCTCATGCTCCGTGTCTCCAAGCTGGTGGCCCGGGCCGAGGAAAGGCCTCCCACGGGGGTTCCGGCCAAGGTCCGTTTCGGTCGCAACGAGGTGGACCTGGGCGCCTTCGAAGCCCGCGGCGTGGCGGGTACCCGCGCATTGTCCCAGCGGGAGGTGATGCTGCTGCGCCTGCTCATCGAGCACGCCGGGGAGGTGGTTTCCCGCGAGGAGATCCTTCATAAGGTTTGGGGCTACGATGTGTTCCCCACGACGCGTACGATCGATAATTTCATTGTGGCATTCCGCAAACTTTTCGAGGAGGACGCCCGGCACCCCCGCCATTTCATGAGCGTCCGGGGGGTGGGCTACAAATTCATGCCCTGATCGGAGGGGGCAGGCAACCCTTTGGCACCGCCTGCGTCTTCTTGTTGTCAAGGGTCATCTTCCTCCCTTGGCGTTGGTTCCATCCAATTTCCTTGCAGGTTTACCGTGCAGGGGCCCCCACGGGCCCCTGTTCGGTTTCCAGGAGGTTCGTCCGTCCGCCCCCGTGTGGCGTCCGTCGAAGGAGGCTGGTTGTAGGTGGGGGGATTTGCGCAAAGGAGGCCGAACCATTTACTTTCGTAATCCGTAGGGAAGGGGCGCCCTTCCCTCGCAACGATCCAACGCATCACCTCGAATACCTCGATCGGATGAGCATCCTGACCCTTCGTTCCGCAAGCCTGGCCCTTGTGCTGGGCGCCACTTCCATGTTGCAGGCACAGAGCCCGGTTGACGTCGGGATCTTCGCCAACGACGGCCGGTTGGAGGTCCGTGTACGTCCCACTGTGGACTTTGACGGCATCTTCAGTTCGGTGGTCTTCACCCTGCGCTGGGATCGCAGTGCCAATGTGCAACTGGGCGACGCCGTGCAGCCTGAGGGCCCCCGCACCTATATCCCCATCTCCGCCGCTGGCGCCGTGCGCGAGGGCGGTTCATACAATTACCAGGTGTTCGCCGGCTTCGGTTTCGAGCCTATGCGCAACATGGGCACCTCCTGGACGGCCGGGCAGGAATACACCGTACTGACCATCCCCTTTACCGGCGACGGCGTGGTGGAGCTGGTCAATGACAGCTGGACGGGCGAGACCCAGAACAACGCCGACTACTACCTGTCCCTCGGGGGCATGGACCGCACGGGCACGATCTTCCAGAAGTCCATCAACGCCAGCGAGGTCGGTGCCGTGACCATCCTCCCGAACCCCAACGATGGCCAGTTCGTGTTCTCCTTTGCCGTTGGCGCTCCTGCGGACATCCAGGTGGAGGTGGTGAACGCCCTTGGCCAGAGCATGTTCACGGAGCAGCTCCGTGGGTTTGAAGGCACCTACCGGAAGGAAATGGACCTGCGCACCTCGAGCAATGGTGTGTATTACCTGAAGATCACGCGCAACGGAACCACGGACGTCCACAAGATCGTCTACCGCTGAGGTCAGGAATGGATCGACGCGGAAAGGGTGCCAGCTGGCACCCTTTCTTCATTCCCGGCAGATCGTGCAGTACTTGCTTTCCGGGTTGTGCGCGAAGACCATGGCAGGGTCGAACAGCCGCTGGATGACCTCGACCAACGCCGCCTCGATCAGTGGCAGGCGCTCCCGGGTGATGAGGTCGTCCTCGTTGAGCTTGAGGCAGATGGGCTTGGCGGGATCCGCATTGCGCATGGAAACGATCCGGGTGACCACGGCCTTCTCATCCGGGTGTGTTGTGAGCCACAGCCAGGCGTAGACCAGCAGCTGCAGGATCTTGTTGTCATCGGGCCTGAGGCTGGTGGGCAGCTCGATCTTCAGTTTGTTCGGGTCCACCCCACCCGTCTTGATGTCCACGAGGTGGACAATGCCGTCGCGCCGTTCTATACGGTCCAATCGTCCGCGCAAGTACACGTCATGGGAAAGGCCATGAGAAGCTGCGGGCAACAAGGCCTTTAGAGGCGTTTCCAGGCCGACGAGCCTGATGCCCTGGCCCCCTTGGATCAGCTGTGCCTCCGATCTCACCATGCGCTTGATCGCCTGCTTCGCCATGTGCAATTGGAGCAGGACGGCACCCTCGTTGCCGGACATGCCTTTGGGAAGCCATTCCGGCAGGCGCTCCAGCGTGCCAGGAAGTTCATCCATCAGCCGCACCGGGTCGATCATGCCCCCCACATAGGGTCCGTAGTGGTGTTCGAGTGCGCTGTGGACCAGGTTGCCCAGTTCGTTATCCGCCATCATGCCGGCCGTGGACTCCTCGTCGCGGGTGCGCCAGGCGTGCCGGAACAGGAAGTTGAGCGGGCAGTTCAGCAGGTCGTTGAGTGCTGACGGGCTGAAACCATGGAAGGCCCGCTCCTTGAGCAGGATGAGCAGTTCATCGGTCAACGGGAGCAGGATGGGCTTTCCCTCGCGCTTGGCCATTGCCGGTCGTCGGGAGCCGGGTTCGAGGATTCCCGGCACCTCACGTTCCAGCTGGAGCACGAAGCGGCTCCGCTCATTCCCGGTCTCACCTTCGCTTGTGTGCATCAGGGTGAGCGACCCCGAGTGGTGCAGCAGGCGCATGAAGGTGTGGGCGGCGATGGCATCCATCTCGCCGCGCAGGGGTAGGCCCAAATGGCGGCGCAGGTCGCCGGGAATGAAGCTCTGCACGGTGTCCGCCGGTGGCAGCTGGCCCTCATTGGCGCCTACGATGATGACCCGTTCGTGGTCGGTGGCACGGGATTCCATCATACCCATCACCTGCAGGCCGTTCATCGGCTCGCCGCGCAACTCCACGCGTGCCTGGCGCATGAGGCGCTCCAGCAGCATGGCCACGGCCTGGTCGCCCGGGGCCTCACCGGTGGCCGCCAGGGCCACCGTCACCTGGTGGAGGACAGTGGCGATGCGGTGCGCCTGTTCGCGCACGAAGGGGTCGGGCCCGGTGGACGTGATCGCCTCGACGAGGGCGTCCCAAGCCGCCGTGCCCTGCCCGGGTGCTGTGCTTAGCGCCGCGACGAGGGCGACGTAGACGGGGTCCTCCACATCCCCGTGCAGTTCGTGCAGAGGTACGTGCGTCCTTCGTTCGCCGTAAAGGCTGGAGCGCATTCGGGTGACCGTTTTGGAGTCGCTCCAGGCGGGATGTTCCAGCAGAGCAAGGAGGTCGGCCGTGCGCATGCCACGTTCGTCCGCACTGGCATGCAGGCGTACGTGGAGGGCGAAGAGGCTGTTCAGGGGCAGGTGTGCCAGCGGCAGGCCCATGGTCACGTTCACCGGTCCGCATGCGGCCGGCAGCAGGCTGAGGAAGGGGAGGAGCAGCTGCTGGTCGGCCAGCAGCACGCAGGTCTGCGCGCGTTCCTCCGCAGGAAGGGCCATCACCTCTTCGATGGCGGCCATCACCATGGAGATCGCGTTGGGGAGGGCTATGGTCCGCACCGTTGGTGGCGCGGTGGCAATGCGCTCGCTGAGGGGCAGTTCGCCCGGGCCGTGGCGTTCCACCGACACACGCAGCGCGCGTCCCGCCTCCTGCAGCGGGTCGTCCATGTAGTGCCGGTCGGCATCCCATGCGAGGTGCACCATCCCGCGTTCGCGCAGGAGATCCACCACACGGTGCATGGCCGGTGAGGTGATGTTCAGCCCTGCGACCCATACCCGGTGCCAGGGGGGTGTGTAGACCGGTGAGGCCATGCGCGCGGCAGCGGTGCGTGCAATGGCGCCGCGCGTGGCAACTCCCCGTTGCACGAGGCGTTCCAGAAGCCCTTGGTGCAGGGCCGCATGGTGGGCCCAGTGGTGGGCCAGTCGTTGCTGGCCCTCGCTGAGCTGGCCTCCGGTGAAACTCCACGCATCGATCTCCTCGAACTGGTGCAGTTCACGGTACACCACCGCCGGATCCAGCAGGTGCTCATCCACCTCGTTCATGTCCAGCAGGGCCGTTGGGGCCCATCCCAGGAAGGTGTGCAGGTCATCCGCCGCGGGTCCCTTGATGGATCGGTGGACCGCGTGGAGCTCAAGCAGCGTGAGGTGGGTGGGCTGTTCCTGCAGGCCGGAGATGCGTTCAAGGAAGCCGTCCGGCGTGAGCAGGACAGGGCTCCAGAGGGGCCGGTCATGCGCTTCGGCCAGGTGGCGTTGCAGGTGGAGCCCCGCCCTGCGGCTGGGCAGCACCACGGCCACGTTCAGGAGGTCCGCGCCGTGGGTCCGGAGCAGCAGTTGGGCCAGGTCGCGCAGGAATGCCATGTGGCGGCCGAAATTAGCCGTCGCATGCCCACCGCGTTCCCCCAGTTCCGCAAGTCCTCGAACGGCGCGAATTATTACCGGATCGATGGTCCCGACCGGTTCGAGGAGCTGCAGCTCATCGGCGCACGGGTGGTGCGGCATGTGGTGGAGGCGCGGTCCTACCCGGAAAAGGTGCGCGTGATCGAGCTGCTGGAGGGTGCGGGTGGTGCCTTCCTGCCCATTGGCGAGGCGGACTTCCTGGCCGTGGCCGGGCGCTTGACCCGGTAGCTGCTCAAATGACCGAACAACCGGAGGGCTTACCTTGTCGTCATCACCTGCGGATGCCGCGCGCCATTGCCCTCATCGCGACCTGGTCGTTGGCCCTTGCCTCCATGGCCACCCACATCCTGGGTGGCGAGCTGTATTATGTGCACCAGGGGGGTGACAGCTACCTGTTCACGTTGAAGCTTTACCGGGACTGCGGACCGAACAATGGCAATGGCACCGGGTTCGATGCGCAGGCGGAGCTCGGGGTCTTCGATGCCGCGGGTAACTACCTGTTCTCCGAGTTCGTGCCCTTCCCAGGCAGTTCGCCGGTTCCGGTCGTGCTGAACAACCCCTGCCTGACCGCCCCGCCGGGCCTGTGCGTGGAGCAGGCCTTCTACAGCGCCGTGCTGGATCTGCCAGCGCAACCGGGGGGCTATGTGGTGAGCTACCAGCGATGCTGCCGCACGCCCATCATCCTCAATCTGGCCAACCCGGGTGATGAAGGGCTAACCTGCACGGTGGGCGTACCGGACATCACCCTCACTGGCGCCAACTCCAGCCCCGCTTTCAACGGCTTTCCGCCCGTTGCCCTGTGCGTGGGCCAGAACATGGTGTTCGACCATTCCGCCACCGACCCGGACGGAGACCAGTTGGTGTACGAACTATGCACCCCGCTCACCGGGGGCGACCCCATCAACCCGCTCCCCTCGCCACCGGCCGGCCCGCCATACACACCCGTGGGCTGGGCCATCGGTTATTCCCAGAACTACCAGATGGACGCCAATCCGCCGTTGGCGATCGATCCGGTGAGCGGCCAGTTGACGGTGACGCCGGCCCAGGTGGGCAGCTATGTGGTCGGTGTACGGGTGAAGGAGTTCAGGAACGGCGTTCAGCTGAGCGAGGTACGACGGGACTTCCGCTTCGATGCCGTGGCCTGTGCGGTCAACATATCCAGTTCCATCCAGCAGCAACAGACCCTGTGCGATGGCCTGCAGGTGGACATGGTGAACCAGAGCGTGGGCGGCAACAGCTACTTCTGGGATTTCGGCGACCCGAACACCCTCTCCGATACAAGCAGCCTCTTCGCCCCGAGCTACACCTATGGTGATACCGGGCAGTTCAACGTGATGCTTGTGGTGAACCCCGGCTGGCCATGCGGCGACACGAGTTACGCCTCCTTCCAGGTTTATCTCCCGCTTGAGCCCGTCTTCGCTTCACCCCCCGTGCAATGCCTCGGTGCCGGTCCCGTTCAACTGGAGGCCATCGGCAACTTCACCGTGCAGGCCGATGTGGTGTGGGACCTGGGCCCCGGAGCCGCGCCTGCGCAGTTGACCGGGGCCGTTGTCGGTGCTGGCTTCGTACAGCCCGGTGAACAGGTCGTCACCGTCACGGTCACCGAGCACGGATGCATGGACGCCTACACGGACACCGTTGTTGTCCATCCCCCGCCGGTTCCCGCCTTCCAGGTCGATACGATGGGCTGCCTGCCCCTGGAGGTCCGTTTCAACAACCAGAGCTCGGCGTGGACGCCCATGAGCTTCCTGTGGGACCTCGGCGATGGCGGCCAGAGCACCGACAGCGTGCCGGTCCATGTGTACACTGTGGAGGGACAGTACGACGTAACGCTGACGGTGATGACGTCGACCGGTTGCGTGGACACGGTGAGCCTGACCGCCCCTTCAGTCGTCATGGTGTGGGATCCGCCGGTGGCCGGGCTTTACACCGGTACACCGGTGGTGGACGTGTTCGATCCGCTGGTCACCATCAACGATGCATCGGTGAACGCGGACACGTGGTCCTATACGGTGGACGGCACCACGTACACCGATGCCGCCTTCACACACCTGTTCTCGGACGCGGGTTCCTTCGAGGTGGTGCAGGTGGTGACCAGCGGCCTTGGCTGCCGTGATACGAGCAGCATCCGCGTGATCGTGACGGGTTCGCTGTTCCATGCCCCCAACTCCTTTACGCCGGACGGGGACGGTGTGAACGACACGTGGATGCCGGTGGTGTTCGGTGCGCGGGAGTACGAGCTGTCCATCTTCGACCGCTGGGGGACGAGGATCTTTCACACGTTCGATGCGCAGGCGGGTTGGGATGGCGCCGACGTTCCCGTGGGCGTCTACACCTACAAGGTGCGCCTTGCCGAACAGGGGCCGGAGCGTTACGAGCACATCGGATCGATCACCTTGGTGCGCTGATGCGCATCTCGATGTGCGGGATTCCGTCGAGGTCGAAGACCTCGCCATGGCGCTTGTAGCCGTGTGCGGCATAGAAGGCTTCCAGGTGGGCCTGGGCGGACATCCGGCTGGACGCGCTGCCGTGGGTGGACCGCAGCACCACGAGCACCTGTTCCATCAGGCGATGGCCCAGGCCCGTACCCCGATGGGCTGCATCCACCACCACGCGCCCCACACCAGGCAGGCCCTCCGCACCGGGCGGCAGGATGCGTGCATAGGCCGCCACACGGCCTTCCGGGGTCCTGCCGATCACATGGAGCGCGTCCTGGTCCCGGTCATCGACTTCGGGATAGGGACAATCCTGTTCCACCACGAAAACGTTCGTGCGCAGTTGCAGCACGGCATAGAGCGTGTGGGTGTCCAGTTCATTGAACAGCAGCGTCCGCCAGGTGATCGTGTTCGTCATGCCACGGGTTCGAGGGTGCCGCTGGCCAGGTAGAGCAGGGCGCCCTGGACGGGAGCGCCGGTGACGTTACGCAGCAGTTCCATGTAGCCGCGCACCTGTTGTCCGTGAGCGTCATGCGGCGAGCCGGTCTTGATGTCGAGCACGCGCCATCCATTCGCATCCCGCACCACGCGGTCAGGTCGTGCGCTGCGGTCGCCTGGGTTGATGATCGGGGTCTCCGTGATCACCTGCAGGCCCTCGCCATACCAGGGGCGCAGGTCCTCCCGGTTCAGCAGGGCTTCCAGTCGCGGGCGCCATGCAGCATGCTCCGCGGGACCAAGCTCCCCTTTGGCCACGGCCGCTGTGAGTGCCATGTCGAGGTCATCCACGGTCTGCACGCGCGCGAGCAGGTCGTGCAGGGTGTCCCCCATGCGCCTGCGCTCATCGGGACCTACAGGGCCATTGTCCGGTGCGGTGGTCCGGACGAGGAGCTCCGCACCGCCCCCCGGTGCGATCGGGAGCAGGAAGGCATCCTTCGGGCTGGCCTCCTCCTTGCTGGACACCAACTGCCGTTCGCCGATCACCAGGCGATCCGATCCTCCCTTTTCATGCGCTTCGATGTAGGCCCTGATCCCGTCGGAGAGGGTGTCCGCGCGCGAGCTCGGGACCACTGCGTAAAGGCGTTGTTCCGGTCGGGTAAAGGCCACGTAGAGCAGGTCCAACCGGTCCAGGGCCTTCAGCTCGGTCTCCTCCCGCACTTCCGGTACATCGGGAGCCTTGTCGCCCTTGTAGGTGATCAGGGTGGCGCGCAGTTCAGGGTCGATGCTGCTGGGGTCGATCCACAGCCTTGTGACGGACTGTGCGTCCGAGCCCATGTTCGTGCTCGGGAGGATCACCACCGGGAACTGGAGCCCCTTGGCCTTGTGGATGGTCATGACCTTCACCGCGTCCTTTCCGGCGGGGATGGATACCGCACGATCGGCATAGGCGCGTTCCCAATGCTCGAGGAAGCCGGCCGGATCATGCCCGTGCTGTTGCTGGTGTTCGCGCACGGCGTCGAGCAGCACGTTGAGGAAGAGGTCCGTGGCTGGGTTGAGCCCGCAGCTGTGCACGTGGCCCAGCATGCGGTCCAGCAGGGTGGAGGATGCCCGCGGTCGCGCCGGGAAGCATTTGCGCACGCGCTCCATGGCGTTGCCGTGATGCGGGTCGGCCGGCGGATGCAGCAGTGCCTGGTCGATGAGCCCGGCATCCACCCCGGCCGCCAGCGCCTGCAGGGCGGTGGATCTTGACGGTGCCATGTCCAGCCGCAGCAGGGCGAGAACAAGGTCCACCGCCGCATCGCTGCTGAGCCGGAGGCCATCGGGGCTAACCACGTCAAAGCCGGCCGCGGTGATCGCCAGCGCCACCTGCTGCCCTTTGTCCCTGCTGCGCACAAGCACTGCGATGTCACCGGGTCGGTGACCGTCCGCGATGCACTCCTGGATGCGGTCCACGGTCCATGCGATCGACCAGGTTTCCGTTGCACCTGCCGGGTCCAGCTTGGGCGCGACCTCGAGGTGGACCAGCCCACCGTGTGGTTTCCGGGCCTCCTGGGCCTGGTCGTCATAGACGGGCTGATAGCGCACCGGCAGCAGTTGCCGCAATTGGTCGAACAGGCGGTTGTTGAGCTCCACGATGGTCGCGGACGAGCGGTGGTTGTCCCGCAGGGGGGCGAGCGGGGACCAGGAGGACCGCAGGAACTGTTCACGACGCTGGCCATCGGCCAGCAGCTCGCGTCCGTGGATGGCGGGCAGCTCCTTGAACTGGCGCACCTCGCCGTTGCGCCAGCGGTAGATGGCCTGCTTGGCATCGCCCACCAGGAAAACCGAACCGCCGTTGGACAGGGCGTTCTCCGCGAGCGGCAGCAGGGCATGCCACTGCATCACCGAGGTATCCTGGAACTCGTCGATGAGGAAATGGCGGTACCGCTGGCCGAGCCGTTCGTAGAGGAAGGGAACAGGTTCATCGCGCACCACGCGTTCCACGGCACGCGTGAGGTCCTGGAAGAAGGTCACCCCGTCCTCCCGCTTGGCGACCTCCAGTTCGTCGGAAAGGGTGCACAGGGCTCCTGTGGCCATCAGTTCCTTGCGAAACATGATCCGCAGCTGGTGGTCACGGAAGCTGCCGTCATCGGTCCACCGCCTCACGGCCTCCACCGCGCCCCGCTGCATGTCGGCCAGTCCGTCAAGCGCGACCCGCGCGGACCGGGAGGCCTTGGTGCTCGCCCAGCGGCCTTCCCTGGCGACATCCTCCGTAGTGGGTGTCAGCTTTATGTCCTCGGCTGGGAAGGCGGCCATCCGCTTCAGCAGGGTGAAGATGGCACCCTTCCTGGCCAGATCCCCCTCTTCGAGCCCTGCGTTCCTCAGGGCCAGCAGGCCATGTTGCCCCATGTCGTTCACCTCCTTGCGGAAGGCGCGGATGGCCTTGTTCAGTCGGTCCTCCGCGCGCAGCATGGCGGCGGCGTCCATTTGCTTGAGGGTGGCCAGGTGCCGGATGGCCTGTTCCTGGTCGAGCTCACCCACCAGTTGTTCGAAGGGGGCTGTGGGCTGCCAGCGCGCCTCATCCTCAACCAGGCGTTCGCACGCCTTCACCAGTACATCGGTGAGCGCATGATCTCGTCCGGCGGCGTCCAGCACGAGCTCGATGGCGCGCTGGCGGTACCATTTCTGGTCGGTGGACATGCGGAGGTCCTGGTCCAGCTTCAGGTCGCGGGTAAAGGGTTTCACCAGACGGCGGACGAAGGCGTCGATGGTGGTAATGGACAGATCGGACCAATGGTGCAGCATATCCCGAAGCACCGCTTGTGCCCTGGCCGTGGCCTCTTCCGGGCCGATACCGTTCGCATCCTTCAATGCAGCCAGCAGGTCAGCGATGCGCTGGTCGGTGAACTCCTGGTCTGCCAGCTGGCGCAGGTAGAGCAGCACACGGTCCTTCATCTCGGCCGCGGCCTTGTTGGTGAAGGTGAGCGCCAGGATGTTGCGGTAGGCCCGGTGATCCTGTTGCAGGGCGAGGAGCACGTACCGCTTGACCAGGGCATGGGTCTTGCCCGATCCTGCGGAGCTATGGAGCACCTGGAGCATGGTGTCGAAAGGTAAGATCCCCCCACGGCTCGCCCGGACCCGCTCCAGCCGCGGCGGGAGGGGCGCGCACGGCAGTACCTTTGGATGAGAGGCAACGAACAACGCCCACGCGTCGGTCATTACCCTGCAACACATGCGCATGCGCCGGTCGATCCCCCTGATGCTCGTCATCCTTGTCGCACCGCTGTTCTCCGGCTGCCAGAAGCCCCCGGCAGGTGGCGGTCCGGAAGGTTTTGTCCGGTTGAAGGTCCAGGCCACATGGGAGGGGCAGCCCTTGCAGGCCGGCCAGGTGCACGTGAACGCGAGCGGCTATCGTGTGCAGGTGGAGCTACTGAAGCTGTACCTGGCTGAGGTGCGGTTGACCGGTCCGTCCGGTGCTGCCCCGCTTATGGACATCACGTTGCTGAACGCTTTCGGCACAGGTGGTGCCCCGGTCCTCCCGGTCGCTTCGGGCAGCTACATTGGCCTTCATTTCGGGCTCGGGGTCCCGCCTGAGCTCAACGCCTCGGATCCGGTGCTCTATCCGGTCGGTCATCCGCTCAGCGTAAGCAACGGTACCTACTGGACCTGGGCCACGGGCTACCGCTTCGTGATGTTCGATGGCCGGTATGACACGGATCCGGATGGAACGGGTGCTCCCCTGAGCCTGTTCTCCATCCACACCGGAATGGCCCCCTGTTACCAAGTGCGGGACATGGACCTGGCGACCCCCTTTGTCGTGGAGCCCGGGGATACCACCGACCTGGTGCTGCAACTGGCCGTGGAGCGGTTCTTCACCAGTGCCACGGACACCATCGACCTGGCGGTGGACAACCAGTCACATGGGGAGAACATGCCGCTTGCCCTGAGGTTCACGGAGAACGTCCTCAACAGCATCACGTTGGAGTGAGGGGGACGGCGGTCATCGGTCTCCTTGTCTTCCTTGCCGCCTGCCGCAAGGATGCACCGCTGCGTTCGGAGGGTCCTGCCGAGCCCCTTGTGCTTGATCTTCCCGCGTGGGTGCCGAACCCTCCGGTCCCGGAGGATAATCCGCTCACACGGCAGGGCGTAGAGCTCGGCCGGCGGCTCTTCTTTGAGCCCCGTCTCTCGCGCACCGGTGCGCTCAATTGTGCCGGGTGCCATTTCGTGGACCGTGCGTTCAGCGACACGGTGTCATTGAGCCTGGGGGTGGACCAGCAGCCCGGGCTGCGCAATGCGCCGACCCTGGCCAATCTGGCCTATCACCCGTCCTTTTTTCGCGATGGTGGGGTTCCCTCCCTCGAACTGCAGGTGCTGGCGCCGATCCACGACGCGCTTGAAATGGACCACAGCATCCTTGAGGCCGCCGACGCAATCGGGGAGGAGGAGCCCTATCGCAGCCTGAGCATGCAGGCCTACGGTCGCCCGCTTGACGCGTACGTGATCACCCGGGCCATTGCCAGCTATGAGCGCACGCTGATCAGCGCCTGGTCGCGCTTCGACCGGTTCCTGTACCAAGGCGATACGGAGGCCCTCACTGCCAGTGAACGTCGCGGGTGGGAGGTGTTCTCCGGTCCGGCGGCCCGCTGCAGCAGCTGCCATTCCGGCTTTGACCTGAGCGACCACAGTTTCCGGAACGTCGGCCAGTACATGACCTATGCCGATGCCGGACGCGCGCGCATCACCCTGGACCCGGCCGATGAGGGGCGCTTCAAGGTGCCCACGTTGCGCAACATCGCGCTCACCGCCCCGTACATGCATGACGGTGCGCTGGCCACGCTGGATGAGGTGGTGGACCACTTCGCCTCCGGCGGGTACCCGCACCCCAACAAGGATCCCCTGATGACACCGTTCACGCTTACCTTGGAGGAGCGCGCAGACCTGCTGGCCTTCCTGCGGGCGTTGACGGACGAGCAGGGACTTGAGCAAGCACCATGAGCCCGCTCCAACGCCGCACCATGCTCGTTTGCGCCGTGCTTGCCACGGCCATCGCTAGCTGCCGCAAGCCACGGCCCGATCCCCCGACCGGCGGAGGGCCGGCGGTGCCCGTTTATGACCCCACGCCCTATGACCTGCAGACACCGGCCAACTTCCCGCCGATGGTGATCCCGCAGGACAACCCCCTCACCGTGAAAGGGGTGGAACTGGGCCGATACCTCTTTTACGAGGAGCGCCTCAGCGGAGACAACACGCAAAGCTGCGCGGGATGCCACTCCCCCCAGGCCGCATTCAGCGATGCCCCGAACGTGTACAGTGTGGGGATCGACGGGCTGGAGGGTACGCGCAACGCCATGGCCCTGATGAACCTGGGCTGGGAGACGAGCTTCTTCTGGGATGGTCGTGCCGCCACCCTGGAGGAGCAGATCCTCTTCCCGGTGGCGGACCCGGTGGAGATGCACGACTCCTGGCCGAACGCCGTGGCCGAGTTGCAGTCGGACGAAGCCTACCGGTCCCTGTTCATCGAGGCCTTTGATGCGGATCAGATCGACAGCACGCTGGTGGCGAAGGCCATCGCGCAGTTCCTGCGCACGATGATCAGTGCAAATGCGAAGGTGGACAAGGTGGCCCGGGGCGAGGCGGTCTTCACCTCGCAGGAACAGCGCGGGTTCATCCTCACCCAGCTGGAGGGCGGTGACCCTGCCGCCGGTCAGGGTGGCCAGTGGGGGGCGGACTGCTTCCACTGCCACACACAGGTGGGTGGCCTGTTCACCAATGGCCAGTTCGAGAACAACGGGCTGGATTCGGTCTTCACGGACCTGGGCCGTTTCAGTGTCACGGGCGACCCGCTGGACCGTGCCCGGTTCAAGGTGCCCACCTTGCGGAACGTGGCCCTCACCGGTCCATACATGCACGATGGCCGCTTCCAGACGCTGGATCAGGTCATCGAGCACTACAACTCGGGTGGCGTCCCTTCGCCGACCATAAGCCCCTTCATGAAGTTCACCCAGGGAGGGTTGCAGCTGCCTGCCTCGGACAAGGCGGCCTTGATCGCGTTCCTGAACACCCTGACGGACCTCGATTTCATCAATGACCCGCGGTTCCAGGACCCGGGTGCGCCCTGATCAGGCGGCTTGCTCCACGGCTGCTTCCGGCCTCCAGATGCGGCTGATCATGCGGTCGCCGAACACCTCGGGCTTGAACATGCTGGTACCCATGAGCATGCGGGCGCACTCCTGCACGCCCTCGGTGATGCTCGGGTGGGGGTGGACCAGCTCGGCCAGGTGCCGGATGCCCTGTCCCATGTGCATGAGCAGTGCGACCGCCTGGATGGCGCTGGAGGCATGCTCGCCCACGGCACGCATGCCCAGGACCCGCATCTCCGCGTCATCCGTAACGATGAGCTTGAAGAAGCCCTCCGTGCGGCGCATGGCGATGGCCCGGGCCAGGCAGCTGTAATCGATGCGTGCCGTGCGGTGCGCGATGCCCCTGCGCCGGCATTCCTGCTCGTTCAGGCCCACACCGGCCACCTCCGGGTCGAGGAACATGATGGTGCTCACCTGTCCGTAGCTGATGGGCTCGGGATCCCGTCCCGCGATGAGCTCGGCGGCATGCCGTCCCTCCAGTTCACCGAGGTTCACGAGCATGTTGCTTCCCGTGGCATCGCCCACGACCAGAATGTGCTCCTGCGCGGTGCGGATGCCGTCCACGGCGAGCGTGCCGAGGCGTGCGTCCAGTGCCAGTCCGGCCCTCTCAAGGCCCAGTCCCTGCAGGCTGGGCGTGCGTCCCACGGAAAGGAGGGCTTTTTCCACGGTGACGCTCTCGGTGGAGCCGTCCGCGTAGCTCAACACGTAGTCCACCCCGGTGGCCGTGGCCTCCATCCGCTCCAGCTTGGCGGACCTGTGGATGATGACGCCATTGCGTTCAAGGTTCCCGGCCACCAGTTCGCTCACGTCGGGGTCCTCGAAGGGCAGGATGCGTTCGGCCCGGTCGATGAGGTGCACGCGGGTGCGGCCAAGGTGGCTGAGGATCGTAGCGAACTCGCAACCGATGACCCCTGCACCGACGATGACGATGCTGTCAGGGAGCTCCTGTAGCTGGAAGATGCCGTCGCTGGTGAGGATCCGCTGTTCATCGGGCACCAGTCCGGGCAGCGAACGGGGTTTTGAGCCGGTGGCCACGATCACGTGGCCTGCACGTACCTCCCTGCGCTGGCCCTCAAATTCGATGGATATGGTATGTGGGTCCAGGAAGGATGCGTTGCCCCGTGCGTGCTGGAAGAGGCCTCCCTGGCCCTCCAGCAGGTGCATGTGGCATGCGTAGAGGTATTTGCGCTCGAAGACGGCCTCGTTCACCGTGCGCATGATGCCGGACCACGCGGGCTGGTAGGGGGGGATGCCGCGGGTGCGAACCATGGCATTGGTGCCGGCCACACGCTGTGCGATCTCCCACAACGTCTTGGACATGAGCGCGCCGTTGTAAATGCCCGTGCCCCCGATGCGGTCGCGCTCCACAAGAAGGGTGCGCAGGCCCAGGTCGATGGCGCGCATGGCGGCCGCATAGCCCGCCGGTCCACCACCGATCACGCACAGGTCGACATGTTCCATGGGGTTGTGGCCGGGATCGCTGGCGGTGTATACGGGGAACGTGCCCCGGGGGTTGCGTATCCTTTTCCTGCGGCACCCCGTAGGAAGGGGCGCAATGAACAGGACCTTGTTGAACGTGGCCCGCACCGGCGGCCTGCTCGTGGTCCTATCCATGGCCGCCCAGGCGTCGGCGCAGTGCCCGATGCTCTACGACCACAACGGGGTGCCCAGTGCGGCCCCGGAGTGGATCAGCTGTTCTGGCCTGCCGCACACGCTGGTGATCGCCTCACCGCAGCCGGTGGCCGGTGGTTACACCATTGATTGGGGGGACGGTTCGCCCCAGTTCGTAGGTGCGGGGCTGGTCCCGCCCGCCACGGTGACCCACGTTTACGCTCCCGCAGTGGCCGAGCGCACGATCATATTCACCCACCTGATGACCGGCTGCGTCGTGACCGGCAAACTGATCATGGAGCAGAGCACCAGCGCCTCGATCCAGATCCCGGTGGGCGGCCTCACCCAGGTGTGCGCGCCGCAGGCCATCGATTTCATCAACTCCAGCACAAACGTCTCCCCGAACACGGTTTTCACCTGGGCCTTCGGCGATGGCACGCCCCAATCGCTCTTCGATCATACCAACCTGGGCCAGGTGACCTCTCACCTGTACCTGCCTGGCACGGTGAGCTGCGAGACCACCGTGAGGCTCTTCGCCCAGAACCGTTGCAACGAGCTGCAGGGCGGTCCGAGCGTGGCCACCTTCAACCCCATCCGGGTGTGGGACATCGACAGTGCCCGCATCGCCCCGAGCGCCACGCTGCTGTGCTGGCCGGACCGCACGGTGACCTTCCAGAACATCACGGAGCGCAATTGCCTGCAGCAGGGCAACATCAACCAGCGCTTCGAGCTGTGGAACTTCGGCGATCATTGGGGCCTGGGGCACGACTCCATCATTGGATGGACGCCATGGCCACCCTCGTTCCCCCGCGTCATCGAATACCCGGGCATCGGCATCTATGACGTGATGCTGCTGGACAGCAGCTATTGTGGCGTGGACACGGCGCACGTGCAGATCAAGATCGTTCCCCCGCCCAGCGTGACCCTCACGGGCGGCCCCTTGACGGTGTGTGCCGGCGGCACGGTATCCTTCGATGAGAACACGGGCGGTGGGGCGAACTACTTCGAGTGGGACTTCGGCACGGGCGGAGGCTTCCATTGGACCGCTGCCGGGGATCAGTCGCACATGTTCGCCACGCCGGGCACCTATACCGTTTCCTATGCCGCCAGCATCCAGGGCGCCACGGCCGGCTGCGCGGACACCGCCTCGGTCACCGTGGAGGTGCTTCCCAGTCCCACCGCCGGCTTCTCGGTCGACCGGTCCGCCGCCTGCGATTCGCTCACCGTCACCTTCACCAACACCTCGGTCAACGCGGTTGCCCAGCTCTGGGACCTGGGCGATGGCACGACGTCCACGGCGTTCGAACCGCCGCCTCACTTTTATGCCGGACCGGGCAGCTACATGGTGACACTGACCGTGGCCAACGGCGATGGCTGCGAGGATGTCCATACGCAGCAGATCGATGTCTATGCACCGCCCGTGGTGCTGATCGGTGCCCAGAACGTGTGCGAGGGGGTGCTCGCGCAGTTCGCGGACCTGACGGTGACCGCGCCCGGCAATGAGGTGGTGCAGTGGGCGTGGGAACTGGGAGATGGCACCACGTCGGCGGATGCCGCGCCCGCGCACCTGTACGCGGCGAATGGTGGCTACACCGTGACGCTCACCGTCACCACGCCCTACTGTTCCGGCAACGGTTCGCAGAACGTTCTCGTGGAACCGGTCCCCACGGCATCCTTCCTGCCGGTGCCCACCATCGGCTGTTCCCCGCTTGGTGTGCAGTTCACCAGTACGAGCATCGGCGCTGTGGACCATGCCTGGTCCTTCGGCGATGGGGCTTCGGGCACGGGCACCACGCCGTTCCACACGTATGTGAACCACGGTGCGGTCGATGCCGTTCATACGGCCACCCTGGTGGTGAGCACCCTTTTCGGCTGCACCGATACCGCCACGGCCTCGATCACCGTGGCCCCCCCCGTGGTGGCCTCATTCGTGCATGATGGCCAGCCGGCCTGTGCGCCACTGGCGGTGCAATTCGCGAACACCAGCACCGGGGCGGGTTCCTATTCCTGGTCCTTCGGTGATGGGGGCTCCAGCAGCGCGGCCTCACCCGCGCATCAGTACGCGAACAACGGGCTCTTCCTCCAGACCAATACGGTGCAGCTCGTTGCCACATCTTCCGCCGGCTGCGCGGATACGGCCACTGCCACCATCTCCGTGTATCCCACCCCGCAGTTCGCTTTCAGCCCACAACCCGCTGCCGGTTGCTCACCCCTGTCGGTGGCCTTCCCGGCCATCATGGGGGCGGTGAGCCTGGCGTGGGACTTCGGTGACGGGTCCACCTCCAACAGCCCCGCCCCCGCTCACACCTACGTGAACACCGGCATCGCCCCCGTCACCCACCCGGTGACCCTGGTGGGCATGAACGCCTTTGGCTGCGTGGATACGACCTACGGCGCCGTGACGGTCAACCCCACCCCCGAGGCCTCCTTCAGCCTGGCAGCGGGGTCGGGCTGCCATCCCTTCACCACGAGCCTGACGAACTCCAGCACGGGTGCAACCACCCACGCATGGATCTATGGCGATGGCGCGGCCTCCAACACGAACGCCCCGGTGCACGCGCACACTTGGATGAACCCCTTCGCTGTTCCGCAGACCTACGATGTGGGACTTGTGGCCAGCAATGCATACGGTTGCAGCTCCACCGCCAGTGCCGAGGTGGAGGTTTTCCCCGCCGTGATCGCCCAGTTCCTTGCCGATACGGTCGGTTGTTCCCCGTTCGATGCACAGTTGACCGACATCTCCACCGGCGCGTCCAACCACCTGTGGCTTTTCGGCGATGGAGGTGCCAGTGCGCTGGCGAGTCCTGCACACACTTACGTGAACCAGGGGGTCGATGACGTCGTCTTCAACCCCGTGCTGGTGGCCACCTCGAACCATGGGTGCAGCGATACGGCCACCGCGGCGATCCTTGTTCATCCCGCGCCCCTCATGCAGTTCATGCCGGCTGTACTCTCCGGTTGCCAGCCGCTACCGCTGGGCCTGCAGGACCTTTCGATCGGTGCCGCTTCGATCACCTGGAACTGGGGTGATGGCGACCAGCAGGCCGGGGTGCCCGGCAATGCCCAGCACACGTTCATGCATGGTGACAGCGTGCCCGTGGACTTCACCATCCAGCAGATCGGTGCCTCGGTGCACGGCTGCACCGATACCGCACAGGCCGTGGTCCAGGTGTACCCGGCCATTACGGCCTCGTTCAACGCTTCCTCCGATGGATGTTCGCCCATGGCCTACGCCCCGGTGAATACGAGCATCGGCGCTTCCAGCTACCTGTGGACCATGGGTGACGGGGTCACGCTGGTCGGTCCTGCCCCTGTGCATACCTACATGAACGGCACGCTGGCAAACCAGACCTGGATGGTGACGCTGACCGCGACCTCGCCCTGGGGATGCTCCGCCAGCGCCCAGCAGCCAGTGGTGATCCATCCCACGCCGAACGCACAGTTCCAGGGAACACCATTCGTGCAGCAGTTCCCGGCTTCCACCGTTGCGCTTACGAATACGAGCTCAACCGGGCCGTGGACGCACACCTGGGACATGGGCGATGGGACCATCCTCAATGGTGCGCAGCCGGGCGGACATTCCTATGCGGGTTGGGGCCAGTTCACGATCACCCTGGTGGTCACGGATAATGTGTGCGGCGATACCGCTACCCAGGTCGTTACCATTGAGCCGCCTTATCCCACTGCCTCCTTCACCGGGTCGGCGGATGGTTGCGCCCCCCTCACGGTGCAGTTCACCAACACGTCGCTGCTGGGCCAGTCGTACCTCTGGAACTTCGGTGATGGTGGCTCGAGCACAGCGGACAATCCGGTGTACACCTTCACCGTGCCGGGCACCTACACGGTGACCCTCACGGCTCATGGTCCCGGCGGTACGGTGAACACGGCCGTCCATGTGGACAGCATCGTGGTGCGTCCGCGGGCAACAGCCTTCTTCATCGCGCAGCCTGAGCAGGTGGTGGTGCCTGGTGAGCCGGTGGACTTCCACAACCTGAGCGGCAATGCGGATAGTTTCTGGTGGGACCTGGGTGACGGAACGACCACGACCGAAATGAACCCGGAGCACACCTATCAGCAGGCGGGGGGCTACACGGTCACTCTGGTGGCCAACAACATGTGGAACTGCCCGGACACCTTCACCGTGGTGGATGCTGTGATGGGCATCGCCACAGGGTCCATCGCTTTTCCCAACGCCTTCACGCCGAACGGCGACGGGCCAACCGACGGCATCTACGACCCGAGCTCGTTGAGCAATGACTTCTTCTTCCCCGTCCAGGAGGGTGTCCAGGATTACCGCCTGCAGGTGTTCAACCGCTGGGGGGAGCTGGTCTTCGAGTCCACGGATGTCCGCAGGGGCTGGGATGGCTATTACCGCGGCGAGCAGGCGAAACAGGACGTCTACGCCTGGAAGGCCTGGGCGAGGTTCAGCGATGGGAGGGAGCAGAAACTGGCGGGTGATGTAACCCTGTTGCGTTAAAGTGGAGCACATGCGTCGCTACGCCCTTCCGCTGCTGGCCCTTCTCAACGCATTCCCTGCGGTGCTGGAGGCGCAGACCGGTTACAGCCGCGTGCATGACCGCATGCTCGAGGAGGCGAAGCTCCTGCTCGGCATGGAGGATCATGTGGAGGCGGCGAAGATCTACCGCCGGCTGGAGCAGGTGGATACGGCGTTTGCCGAAGTGCAGCTTGAGCTGGGCCTTTGCTATTCCCAGATACCCCAGATGCGGGAGCATGCCGCCCTGCGGTTCGAGCGTGCCGTGCGCCTTGGAGATGAGGAGGCCCTGTACCATCTTGGCCTGGCACGCCACCGGCAGCAGCGGTTCGACGAGGCCATCGAGCTATTGCATCGCTACCGTGCCCTGCCTCACCGGGTGATGGATGATCAGGAGGTGGATGAGGCGGTGGCCATGTGCGAACGGGCGAAGCGGCTCACCGCATCCCCCGTCCGGCTGGTGGTGCGCAACCTGGGCCCGCTTGTGAACAGCCCCGATCACGATTACTGCCCGCTGCTGACGGCAGACGGCAGTACGTTGTACTTCACATCCCGTCGTGAAGGCACCACCGGCGGCCTGAAGGATCCCAATGGCCAGTGGTTCGAGGACATTTACATGGCCACTCGTGCTGGAGGCCAATGGGGTGCGGTCATGAACGCGGGGGCACCGCTGAACACCGCCCTGCAGGATGCCACCGTGGGTCTTTCCGGAGATGGTGCCTCCATGGTCATTTATCGCACCGGTCGCGACCTGGTGAGCGGCGACCTGTTCGAGAGCCGTGGCACCAGCTCGGGGTGGGGTGAGCCCGAACTGATGACCTCGCGCATCAATGGGGAGCACCATGAGCCCAGCGCCACGTTGAGCCCGGACGGGTCGGAGATCTACTTCACGA
>CAZUNW010000007.1:0-3264 GCA_964621425.1 uncultured Chryseobacterium sp.
ACCGACGATGCCAAGGATTTCCTCGTTGAGAAGGGCTACGACGAGAAATTCGGCGCCCGTCCGCTGAAGCGGGCCATCCAGAAGTTCATCGAGGATCCCATGGCCGAGGAGATCATCAACCAGGCCATCGAGGAGGGCGACAAGATCGTCGTGGGACTCAACAAGGACAAGAGCGACGTGGCCATCAAGGTCTCAAAGGGCAAGAAGCGCATCGGCAAAGCCGAAGGCGGTGAACCCAAGGAGCTTCCCCCCGCACCTGGCGAGTGAGCGTATCCACACTGCCGGAGCGGCCCGCCACCCGGCGGGCCGTTCCGTTCTTGCCCGCTCCTACCGTTCGTTGGAGCGCCTGAAGCGGGTGCTGAAGCCCAAGCCCACCGTGAGGAAGCCCAGGGGCGGGCCCTCGGACCGCACCGTCCTGCCCGGCAGTGCGGCCAGGCCGAACCGCGATGCGTCGAGCACCTGCTGGTCCTGCTCGTAGCCCAGTTGCAGACCGAAGGCCAGGTCGTCCGAGGCATGGAGATACAGGCTGAACTGGCCGCCCCAGTGGAGTCCCGTGGCCTTCACCCGGTGTTCCTCACCGGCGGTGGTGGTGGTGTAGCGGTAGTCCGACACCCCGGCCTTGAAGGCCAGTTCCGTGAAGGTGCGTCGCCCCGTGTAACGCTCCCATTGCACCTTGCCGAACCACGTGGTGCGGAACACGTCGCCGCTCACGGCCAGCGGGGCGAAGGCCCGTTCCTCGAGCCCGAACCAGATGGCCCTGGCCCCGGCACCCACGCCAAGGCCTTTCCACAACGGCTGCTGCACGCACCCATCGATGCCCCCGATGCCCTCGGTGAGGGCCTCGAACAGCGGCGCGCCCACGGCCACGGGTAGTTGCAGCGTGCCCTTCAGCGTGAAGGAGGGCTCGGGTCGGCGGGCTTCGCGGTCCTGCGCAGCTGCACCCAGGACCAGCATCAGCGGGAGGAAGCCCCCGAGCACACGCAGCTTGCCGTTCATGCCTGGGAGAGCCGGAATCGGCGGATGATGCGTTGCGTACCCGTGGAGAGCTGCAGGTGGTAGGTCCCCTCGGCCTCCCCGTCCAGAGCCAGTTCGAGCGCGCCATCACCACCCGGCAGGTCACGGGCATCCCAGTCGCGCAGGGGCCGGTGTGCCTCGTCCAGCAGGCAGAACGCAATCCGCCGCGGAGCGTGCAGGCGCACCTGAACCAACAACCGTTGCGGGTGGTAGGCTACCTGCAGACCGCGCAGCTCCGCATGGCCGGCGATGGGCAGCTCCTCGCTCACCACCTTGTTGCGGAAGCGGCGGAAAAGCACCACCAGGAGCAGGATGCTCAAGGTGATGGTGAGCACGATGCGCAGGTTCTCGAGGGATGCGGGCATGGGTCAGAGGACAATGAGCCCCGGGATGGCCGATGCCCGGTCATAGCGGTCCACCACGTCATCAGCGCTCATCATCACCTCGGTGACTGTGAGGCTGAGGTATTTGCCGCCCTTGGAGTACCTGCGGAGGAGCTCCGCTTCGGGTGGGAAGAGGGATGTGACGGCCGCGAGCCGCTCCGCATCGGGCTCGAAGATGAACTTGAACATGTACACCGAAGGCCACACATGCACCTGGTCCAGCCGCTCCCGCAGCCCTTGCTTGGCCTCCTCGCTCAACATGGCGCGTACCTTGCAAAGGTAGCCTGAAGCCGGGCGATCGAACCCGACCGCCGTCAGCGTGTACAGGTTGCCGAGACCCATGCGTGCCTTCACCCTCCCTGCCACGATCCTGCTGGTACCCATTGTGTTCGGGCAATCCGCGCCGCTGCCGGCCCCGGTGAACAACCTGCAGGGCCCATGGAGCGAGCGCGCGTTGGAGCGCAACAGCCAGGCGTGGGACGCGGCGGTCACCAACGGAGCGGCGGATGCGCCCTCCCGCTATGAAGCATACCAGGCCGGGCGGCAGGAGGCCCTGGCACGCGGCAGGGGGCGCATCGGAGCGGCGGACCGGGAACGGCTGGCGGAGGTGGCCGGCGAGCTGGAGCGGGCGGCCCCGGGCTCGTTCGAGGCCAAGCTGGTGGCCTACCACCAGCAGTTCCCCGCCCCCGCGGCCTTCGATGCGCTGGATGAGGCACTCGCCCTGCGTCCCGCCGCCGATGCCCTGGTGGTTCCACGCCTGCAGCGGTCCCTGTTCATGGGGGATGAGGCCGGCGCGCGGAAGGCCGCAGCGGACCTGCGGGACCGGCGTCTGCTCGCGCCGGGGCTCACGCTCATGGCCGCCGACCTGCTCGCCTCCGTGGACCGCGGCGGCGTGCTGCTGCTGGGGGGCGACATGGATGCCTGTCCCGTGGTGATGGTCCAGCAGCTCGACGGCCTGAGGGCCGATGTGTTCGCGGTGGACGTGCGCCTGCTGGGTGATGCCGGATACCGGCAGCGGGTTTGGCGCATGGCCGGCGCAGCGGGTCCGGCCCCGGGCTCGGCCCAAGCGCTCGTGAACGCACTGCCGCAGTCCACCGCGCGCCCCGTTCATCTGGCGTTGAGCCTGCCATCCGACCTGCTGGCGCCCTGGCAGGAGCGTTCCGTGGTCACCGGCCTAACCCTGCGAGCCGGGGGGACGAACGGCGACATGCGGGAACTGGCCGGCCGCTGGGAACGCATGAACCGCACGACCGAGGCCGGCCCACTGTCCTGGAACTACCTGGTGCCGGGGAGCCTCCTTGTGCGCCACTACCGCAGTTTGGACGATGAACGTGGTGCGGCGCGGACGGAGGACGAACTGCGGCGGATCGCCCGCGCCGTCGGGGCCACGGACCAGCTGTACCGCATGGGCATCCTGCAACACTGACGATGGGCGCATCCAACGGCAACGACCTGCGCGGGGCGAGCGACGAGCGCCTGATGGAGCGCGTGGTGCGCGGGGATGAGCGGGCCTTCACCGAACTCTACGACCGCTACCAGGGCCGGTTGCTGACCTATTTCCACCGCATGCTATGGAGCGACCGCGAGCGGGCCGAGGATCTGCTCCAGGACCTGTTCACCAAGCTCGCCCAACGGCCCGGTATGTATGATCCCGCACGCCCCTTCCGCACGTGGTTGTTCAGCGTGGCGAACAACATGTGCAAGAACGAGTACCGGCGAGAGGAGGTGCGACGGTCCGCCGTGCCTGAGCTCCGGCACAACGGACAGCAGCTGCAGGATGCCCAGGCCGGCGGCGGTATTGACCGCGAGCGCTTCCGCGTGCGGCTGGACCAGGAGCTGGACCGGTTGGACCCTGACCAGAAGGCCA
>CAZUNW010000007.1:3274-10435 GCA_964621425.1 uncultured Chryseobacterium sp.
GAGGAGGACCTTGCCATCAAGGATATCGCACAGGCCTTCGGCATCTCGGAAGGCACCGTGAAGAGCAGGCTGTTCTATACGCTCAAGAAACTGGCGGACCGGCTCAAGGAGTTCGGCCCATTGACACCCACACGACATGGACGCGCGTGAGCGATACGACCCCGAGGACCTGGAGGCGCTGTTGAGCGAACGCGGCTTCGATGAGCTGCTTGATGAGGAGCGCGCCTTCGTGCTGCGGCATGTGAGGGACCGCGCTGAATACGAAGCCCTGCGCGCCACGCTGTCCCGTGTGCGAACGGACCGCAGGCCTGGTCCGCCGCTTTCCGCCGACCCCGCAGTGCGCGAGCGTGTGTTGGAGGCCTTCCGGGCGGCCCACCGCCCTGGCTGGCGCATCTGGCTCAACAGCGTGGGCGACTGGCTCTTCCCACAAAGACCGCTGTACTACTGGAGGCCTGCCCTCGCCCTCGGGGTGCTCGCGCTGCTCATCACCGCTGGTATCACCATGCTGTCACCCGGCATCGGCGCGAGCACCGACGGCCTTGCGGAACTGAAGGCGCCCGGCGGGGTGCCGCCACCTGCGCCCCCCCCCGCCATGGAGCGCCAGGAACAGGCCGCTGCGCCCCCTGTCAACGAGGCCCTTCCGGTGGTGCCGCCTGAGATGAAGACCATCATGGTGGAGGACGCGCCCCTTACGGCTGTTCAGGAGCAGGTCGCCGCAGCTCCCTCCCAGGTGGCGGAGGCCGCCCGGCAGCCTACGGAGGAGAGTGCCACCGGACTTGCTGCCTCTCCGGCTAAAATGGAGCAATCGGACGATGCGGCAGGTGCCTACACCATGGAGGAGGACCGCGGCCGGGAGGAGGTTGAGGCGATGGAACGACCTGTCTCTGTGGCCGCGGGCAGTGTGGTCAGGGAGGGGACGATGCGTGCGTCCCGCTCGCTGGAGCAGCCCCGCCTGTCCGGTGCCAACGCCGACCTGTCCAGCCTGATGCGCAGCGCGTGGTAGGCCTCTACCAGCGTCGCATCCAGCCCGCCTCCACCAGCCGGTGGCCGCTGCCGTCGCTCAGGGCGTAGGTGAAGCCGTTGTAGATGCTGTAGGCGCCGATGGCGCCGTCCGCCCGCAATGCGAGAAAGCCGACCTGGTGCCCATCTATGTTGCCCGAGCGCCGCGCGATGCGCTCCACCGCCTGTTTGCATGCCTCGGTGGGGTCAACGCCCTGCCGCATCAGTTCCACCACGGTATGGCTTCCTGCCACGCGTATCACCAGTTCCCCGGTGCCGGTGGCGCAGGAGGCGCCCACTTCACCGTCCACGAAGAGCCCGGCGCCGATGATGGGGCTGTCACCCACGCGACCGTGCACCTTGTAGGCCATGCCACTGGTGGTGCAGCTACCTGCCACGCGTCCGTCCGCATCCAGCGCAAGCTGGCCGATGGTGTCGTGGTTCTCGATGTTCACCACGGGCTTGTACTCGCTTTTCACCGCCCATTCCTTCCACTCGGCCTGCACCTCCGGCACGGTGATGCGGCGTTCCATGAACCCGTTCTCCCTGGCCCAACGCTCGGCCCCATCGCCCACCAGCATCACGTGCGGGGTCTTGTCCATCACGGCGCGGGCGATGCGTACCGGGTTTGGGAAATGCTCCACGAACGCCACGCTGCCCGCCCGGCCGTCGTGGTCTTGCACGCAGGCATCGAGCGTCACATGCCCATCGCGGTCAGGCCTTCCCCCCTGCCCAACGCTGCGGTTGGACAGGTCGTCCTCCACTACCGCCACGCCCTCCACCACGGCGTCCATCACCGACCCACCACCGCCGAGCACCTGCCAGGCGCGCTGGTTTGCCGCCAGACCGTGGTCCCACGTGCTGATGATCACCGGGCCCTTGCCGGTTATTTGCGGCGCCGGGGGCAGGCCGAAGCTTTTTTTCCAGGGCACCAGGGAAGCGAGGGCACCGGTGGCGCCCAAGCGCAGGAAACGACGGCGATGGAGGTCCATGGTGACAAGGATAACGAGAAAGGCCCTGCCGGAGCAGGTTGCGTGGGTTGCGCCGGGCGGCGATCAGCCGCGGATCGTTGATTATCCCTTTCTGCCCTTGGACGGAGCTCTGAGGAAGGGGGTAATTTTGTGAGATCAAAACCCAACCTGATGAAGCAATCCTACGCGATCAAAAGTCTCCTCACCGGCCTCGTTGTTGTGACGCTGCTTGCAGCTCCCACCATCTCCAGCGCCCAGTGTCTGAACTGGGTGAACCCCACGGACTCCTCTGGATGGAGTGATTTCGTGACAACCTTCGATGGTGCACCCTGCGCCGACAACGGCACATGCCCCCTCAACGAGATCACCGCATTCCAGGTATGGGCCGATGAGGCCTATGCCATGACGAACGTGCAGGCTGGCGGCTCTTACACCTTCAGCGCCTGCAACGGCGTGGGCGGTACGGCTTGGGATCTCACATTCACGATCATCAGCCCGTCCGGTAACGTGGACGCCTTCGGTCTCGACAACGGTTCCACCTGCCAGCTGACTTGGACAGCCAGCCAGACGGGCACCTACCTGATCGTTGTCTCCGAGCAGGGCGCATGCGGTACCTCATCCAATCAGAGTAATGACAACGGGTTTCCGGCCATCACCTGCGCTGCCAGCGCCGCCACCAATTGCGCCACCATCGGCATTCCGGAGGTCGCTAGCGATCGTCCAGTGCTGATCAGCCCCAACCCGACCACCGGCGCCTTTACGGTGACTGTGAGCGCTGATGCCCGCAGCATTGAGGTGCTTGACTTGAACGGTCGTTTGATGCAGGGCGTGGCAACCACTCGCATGCCAGATGGCAAGTACATGATGGACCTGAGTGGATTCGCCGCCGGTACCTACATGGTCCGTACCGACCTGGGCAACACGCTGAACACCCAGCGCCTTACGCTGGTGCATTGAGCAGTCTTTTTGCAGAAAGCCCGCCATGCCCTGCATGGCGGGCTTTCTGCATTCAGGGCCCTACCTTTCCAGCACATCCTTCCCCATGACCCAAGCCATCCGCCCCATGGTGGTGCTCACCACGCTCTTCTTCATGTGGGGCTTCATGACGGTGATGAACGATGTGCTGGTGCCCCACCTCAAGGAGGTGTTCACCCTCACCTACGCCCAGAGCCTGCTGGTGCAGTTCAGCTTCTTCGGGGCCTACTTCCTGGGCTCGCTCGCCTATTACGGCGTGTCACGTACCGGAGGCGACCCGATCGCCCGCATGGGATACAAGCGTGCGGTGATCGCCGGACTCGGCATCAGCGCGCTGGGCAGCCTGCTCTTCGTTCCGGCCACCTACATGCACGTCTATGGTGTATACCTCGTCGCGCTCTTCGTGCTTGGCCTCGGTTTTACGCTCTTGCAGATCGCGGCCAACCCCTTTGTGGCCATAATCGGTCCACCGGAAGGCGCCAGCAGCAGGCTGAACCTGGCGCAGGCCTTCAACTCCCTTGGCACCACGCTGGCGCCGCTGATCGGGGGCGCCCTGATCTTCGACCTTTTCCGCGGTGATGCCGCCGTGCGATGGCCCTACGCGGTCTTCGCGGCGCTCCTGCTGCTCCAGGCCCTTTGGGTGGCGGTGACGCCGCTCCCTGTGCTGCATGCGGACAGCGCGGGCGCCGGCCATGGTGCGCTCCGTCACCCCCGCCTGCGCTGGGGCATGGTGGCCATCTTCTGCTACGTGGGCGCCGAGGTGGCCATCGGCAGCCTCTTGATCAACCTGCTGAAGCTGGATACGGTGCTCGGCCTTCCCGAAACGGACGGCAAGAACTACCTGGGCCTGTATTGGGGCGGTGCCATGGTGGGCCGCTTCCTCGGCGCTGTGGCGCTTTCGGATACGCTGTCCGTACTTCGCCGCCAGCTCCTGCTGCCGGCCCTTGCATTGCTGCTGTTCCTGCTGCTCTGGCTCATCAACCGCGTGTCCGGCGCGCTCGCATTGCAGCACCTGTGGCCCATGCTGGTGCTGATCCTGGTGAACATGGCCGTCTTCATGCTGGCCGGACGCCATCCGGGAAGGGTCCTGGGTTCCTTCGCCGCCGCGGCAGGGCTGCTCTGTGTATTGGTTGCCGCCACGGGCGGACCATGGACCCTTTGGGCCGTTGTGGCCATCGGCCTGTTCAACTCCATCCAGTGGAGCAACATCTTCACACTGGCCATTGAAGGCCTGGGCCGCGACACGGGCCAGGGCAGCAGCCTGCTGGTGATGATGATCGTGGGCGGCGCCTTGGTGCCCCCGCTGCAAGGACTGGTCATCGACCTGTTCCAGGGCGGTGCGGATGCCGATGTCGGCTTCCACTTAAGCTTCCTCCTGCCCGCGCTGTGCTATGCCTTCCTCGCCTGGTACGGCTTTCGTGGTACACCGGACGCACGGGCATGATCGCAGGGATCGACATCGGTGGTACGAGCGCCAAGTTGGGCCTGGTCGTCGATGGCCGCATCGTGGCCCAAGGTCGGGTGCCCACACCCGGACACGCGGATGCCGCCTCCTTTGCGGACGCGCTGGCCGGCGAGCTCCGCACCATGCTGGCTGGCCATACCGCCGCACTCCGTGGCGTGGGCATCGGAGCGCCCAACGGCAACCAGCACAGTGGCACAATTGTGCAGGCCCCCAACCTGCCATGGCGGGAGGATGTTCCCCTGGCGGCCATGCTGCAGGAGCGCGTGGGCGTGCCCTGTGCCCTGGGCAACGATGCCAACGCCGCCGCCCTCGGGGAGTGGCGCTACGGTGCGGGCATCGGATACGATGACCTGCTGGTGGTGACGCTGGGCACCGGCCTGGGAAGCGGGCTCATCGTGGGGGGCTCGCTGCTGCTGGGCCCCTTCGGCAATGCCGGTGAACTGGGTCATTGCATCGTGGTGATCGACGGTCGGGAATGCACCTGTGGCCGGCGCGGCTGCCTGGAGGCTTATGTCAGCATCCGGGGCATGCGTGCGACCTACCGCGAGCTCGGAGGTGATGCCGGGGTGCTCGACGCGGAGGGTGTGCGTCCCATCGCGGAGGCCGCGCATGCAGGGGATGCGGCCGCCCTGCAGACCTTCGGGAGCACGGCGCGCTGGCTGTCCGTGGGTCTGGCCAACGCCGTTGCGCTCACCACCCCTCGTCGCATCGTGCTCTTCGGCGGCATCGCGCGCAGCGGTGAGCTGCTGATGGCCCCGCTGCGTGCCCGCTTCGCCAACGATGTGCTCACCATCCACCGCGGCCAGGTGGACATCATTCCCAGTGGCCTGCCGGAGGATGATGCAGGCATCCTGGGCGCGGCCGCGCTGTGCACCCTCTGACCATGACCATGACCGTTATGTACCATCGCATCCTGGCGGCCCGGGCTCCCGGGCCTGCGCACCTGTGGCGCCGCCTTGCGCTCGCCGCCACCCTCCTGCCCTGCCTGCTGCACGCACAGGACCCTGCGCGGGACCTGGTGGATCCCTTCATCGGCACCGGGGGGCATGGGCACACTTTCCCGGGTGCCTGCGTGCCCCATGGCATGGTGCAACTTAGCCCGGATACGCGGCCGGACGGCGTGAACGACTGGGATGGATGCGGTGGCTACCACTACAGCGACAGCCTCATTTACGGCTTCAGCCACACCCACCTGAGCGGCACCGGCGTAGCCGACCTGTGTGATGTGCTCCTCATGCCCATGAGCGGCCGCGTCTCACTCGACCCGAAGGAATACCGTACCGGATTCAGCCATGGAAGTGAGGCTGCCAACGCGGGCTATTACCGGGTGCTGCTGGACGACGAGCGGACCACCGCTGAGCTGACCGCAAGTGCCCGCACCGGAGTGCACCGCTACACGATGCCCGCGGACATGGATCAGTTCCTGGTCATCGACCTCACGCACCGCGACCGCCTGCTCGCATCCTCGATCCGGCTGGACGGTATGGAGCTGGTGGGTGAGCGGCGCAGTTCCTCGTGGGCCCGTGACCAGCGGCTTTATTTCTGCATCCGGGTAGGCCGTTCCGGCGGACCGGTGCCTGTGACCATCGTCGACACGCCGGACAGTACAAGAACGGCTGTGCGTTTGGGCGGTGACGCCGGAGAGCCTGTGGTGGTGAAGGTGGGCATCAGTGCCGTGAGCATCGAGGGCGCGCGCAGGAACCTGGACGCGGAGGTGCCACATTGGGACTTCGATCGTGTGCGGGCGGAGGCCGAGGCCGCGTGGAACGCGGCGCTGGGCAGGGTGAATGTGAAGGGCGGAACGCGGCGCGAGCAGCGCATCTTCCACACGGCGCTCTACCACAGCCTCATCGCACCGTGCATCTTCAATGATGTGGACGGCCAATACCGCGGCATGGACGGGGCGGTGCACCGAGCGGACCATGATGTGTACACCATTTTCAGCCTGTGGGACACCTTCCGCGCCACGCACCCGCTTCACGCGCTTCTGGAGCCCGAACGGGTGAACGACTACGTGCGCACCTTCCTGCTTCAGTACCGACAGGGCGGCCGGCTGCCCGTATGGGAGCTGTGGGGCAATGAGACCGACTGCATGATCGGCTATCACAGCGCCAGTGTGATCGCCGATGCATATGCCAAGGGCATCCGGGGCTTTGACGCGCGCATCGCGTTGGAGGCGCTCGTTGCCGGAGCCATGCGGGATGAGCCCGGTCTGAACGCCTACCGTGAACGCGGCTACATCAGCAGCGAGGACCAGGCGGAGAGCGTGAGCCGCACCCTGGAGTATGCCTATGACGATTGGTGCATCGCCCAGCTGGCCGAGGCGCTGGGGGCGGACAGCCTGGCGGATGTGTTCACCCGGAGGGCCCATGCCTGGCAGAACCTGTATGATCCAGCCACGCGCTTTTTCCGGCCGCGGCGCAACGGGGGCATGATCGAACCGTTCGATCCCTACGAAGTGAACTTCCATTTCACCGAGGCGAACGCATGGCAGTACGGTCTATTCGTGCCCCACCACCTGGACCTGCTGCTGTTGGATGCCGGAGGGAACAGTGGCCTGCGGTCGAGGCTGGATGAGCTGTTTGAGGCGGATGCACGCACCACGGGCCGCGAACAGGCCGATATCACCGGGCTGATCGGTCAGTACGCCCATGGCAACGAACCGAGCCACCACATGGCCTACCTCTACGCACTGACCGATGCCCCCGGCTGGATGGACGGCATGGTGGATCGCATCCGCGGGGAGCTTTA
>CAZUNW010000007.1:10445-14905 GCA_964621425.1 uncultured Chryseobacterium sp.
CACGGACGCGCCTGACGGCCTGAGCGGCAACGAGGATTGCGGGCAGATGAGCAGCTGGTACGTGCTGAGCGCGCTGGGCATCTATCCGGTTTGCCCGGGCCTGCCGCAATACACGCTGGGCGTCCCGCTGTTCGACGAGGTATCCGTGGCAATGCCCAGCGGGCGAAACCTGCGCATCACCGCCGAGCGCCCGTATCCCGGCTCCCGCTATGTCGAGGAGGTCACCTGGAACGGGTCTGAGCCCGAGGTGTTCCGACAGATCAGCCACGACCGCCTGGTGGATGGCGGCACCCTGGCGTTCCGTCTGGGTCCTCGCCCCGCAGGTGCCCCCTCGTTTCCGGACCCTGGAGAGCCGCGCCTTGAACCCGGGAGGCCGCTGCCCACCCCCTGGGTCAATGCGCCAGCCCGCACGTTCACCGATACCATTTCCCTGCGATTCGTGCGCCCGATCCCTTTTGGCGAGGTGCAGTACCGCATGAAGGGCGGCGGTGTGAAGCAATGGCGCACGGTGCCCGATGTGCTCACCCTTCGCCAGTCCGGAACGGTGCAGGCGCGCCTCGTCGATGGCACACGCTCTGGTCCCGTGGTGGAGGCCCGGTTCGATCGGATCGATGACGGGCATACGGTTACCCTTCAGAGCACGTACGCCGACCAATATGCGGCCGGTGGTCCCCAGGCCCTGGTGGACCGCCTGCGCGGTGGTGCGGACTTCCGCACCGGCGAATGGCAGGGATTCCAGGGGCAGGACGTGCTCGCCACCATCGACCTTGGCGCCGAGCGGCGGCTGGATGCGGTAAGCATCGGCATGTTGCAGGACCAGCGGTCGTGGATCTGGTACCCGGCATCGGTGGACGTGGCCTGGAGCATCAATGGCCGGCAATGGAGCAGCATGGAGCTCACCCACACCGTGGCGCGCACCGCTGCGGAGTCCCAGCGCATGGACCTTCGCAGCGCACCGATCGGCAAGCGTGCGCGCTACGTCCGCATCAATGCCCACTCTGCGGGTCCATGTCCCGAATGGCATCCGGGCAAAGGCGGCACCAGTTGGATCTTCCTGGACGAGATCGGCATCGAGGCCCAGTGACCGGACCTTCAACGCGGAAGCCCGGCACAGGGCCGGGCTTCCGCGTACGTTGCCGGATGGGGATCAGCGAACCACCTGCACCACGCGGGTGCGCACGAATGCGGCAGCGTTCACCTGCACCAGGTAGTTGCCGGCCTGCAGGACGGAAAGGTCCACCTCCATCGTGCGCTCGTTGATCGTACGCACAGGAATGTCCATCACCTGGCGACCGGTGATGTCGAAGATGCGCACCACCGCGTTGGTGGCGGACTGCTCACCGAGTTGGAGGGTGATCGCCCCGTTGGTCGGGTTGGGGAACAGCACGAAACCGGACAGGTCCGCCTCGTCCAGGCCAACGCCACCGCAACCCACGTCCCACACCAAGGGGGTCGTAGCCTGGCCATCGTCGCAGGAACCGGAGCCGTTGGATTGAACCCGCAGCGTGAGCAGGTTGTCCGGGTTGGCGGAGCTGATCGACAGGCCGGTGACATCGCCTCCCAGGTTGCCGTTGAACAGCACCCCGGCCAGGTCGTAGGCGCCGTTGTAGATGACCACCTTGTCCTCAACGAGCAACTGGCCTTGCAGGAAGCTGAGCGTGATGGGCAGATTGGGGTCGCTGGACTGGTAGACGAACCAGGCATCGTCGCCATTCTCGTAGCAGTACGTGGTGTTCACGTTGAGGCAGGCGGGGATCACGCAGCTGTCCTCGTAGGCCACCACAGGCCCGCTGAAGATCCGGCAGAGGCTGTTGTCTCCGTTGAAAACTGCGAGGTTCACAACGGTATCCATGCCGATCGGACCGAAGCTCTGGAGGCCCGTGCCTACACCGAACAGCGTATCACCCGGCAGCACCAAGGCCACGCTGGCGGCGTCGCCCGTGGAAAGCACGTTCACCGCGATGCTGTATTCGCGGTGGATGCCATCGGGGATCACGGTGAAGGTGGCGTCGGGGATGTCACAGTCCAGGCAGCCCACCGTCCAGTTCCACTCCCATCCCGGGTTGTTGGAACACTGCACGGAGGCGTCGGACGTTAGCTTCATGAAGAGGTTCGGGCCCGTGGACACCAGGGGCGGCAGGGTGTTCAGGTTGAACGTGGGGCCGTTGTGCTGCCAGATGATCGGGCTCAGGTCGTTGGGACCGTCGTAAATGGTGAGCACGTCCCAGGTGGAGGACTCGATCGTCCCGGATGAGAACAGCAGTGCCAGCGGGCTGTTGTTGCCGCTCTGGTACCACCACGTCTTGGTCTCGCTGGGGCCGTAGCAATAGGAGTCGTTGTACTCCACACCACCGCAGGTAACGATCACCGGACAGTTGCCAGTGCTCTGGACGTTGAAGAAGCTCTGGCTGCACAACGTCTCGAACTCGTGGCCCACAACAATGTTCACCGTGGTGCCCACGGTGAAGGGCCCCAGGGTGATCACACCAAGGCCCTGACCGGGGATCTGCGGCTGGGGTGCGCCGTTCACCGTGTGGTCGATGTTGACGAAGGAACCGTCGCCGGTGCTCTGCACGTTCACGTCGATCGTGAAGCTGTTTGTGTTGCAGTCATCCAGCACGCTGTAGTTGGCAACCACGGGGACGCAGTTGAGGAAGAGCTGCACGGTGGTCACCTCGCAGAGGTTCTGCGTGGCGCACTGGTCGTTGATGGTCCAGTGCGGATAAAGGTTGCCGTTGGTGAGCGCCGTGACGGTTACGGGGCTGTATCCCTGGCCGATGACCGGGCCGTTGAAGGTGCCCTGCCGCACGGTGATGTAGCCGCCAGATCCCAGCGTGAACTGGTACGCGGCCCCGGCCGTGATGCCGGAGACCGTGGAGTACTCGCTCTCGTAGCTGCAGGTGCTGATGGTCGTGAGCGCACCGAAGGGGTCCACGATGGCGTTGCCGAATGCGCTGTTGTTCAAACAATTGCCTTGGGCCAGAAGGGCGCCCGGCGCAGACAACGCGGCGGCGAGCAGGGTGGCGTGCGTGAGGGGTCGAAGTGCGCTCATGCGATGGGTCGTTTGACCGGTTGGATGGTCCGCCGAAGGTAGGTGATGTGATCGGGATCTGCCAAGGCAGTCGTCAGGTCTTGCGCACAGGTCCTGTTGAGATCCTGTCCGGCCCGTTCAATACGGCCAGTGGTCCAGCACCGGGACGGAGGGTGCTCCCTGAACCACCACGATGCGCTCAGCATCCGGGAAGAGCGGGAAGAAGTTGTCGCTGAACGCGGCGCCGGGTGCGGTCAACCACACGACCGGGACCGGCCTGTCGGTCGAGAGGCGGTACCTCCCCGCCCCCTGGTCTTCCATGCGTACGTCAGCCTGACGCCACGCCATTTCGCCCCAGGGTGCCAACGGCAGGGCCCTCTCCGTGGCTACGCTCCCGTTCGACGCCAGCAGGCAGGCCCGTACCATTCGCTGGCGCGGATCCCCTTCCATGGCAAGGCGCTTCAGTGGAGCCTGGAAGACCACCTGCTCCCCCACCCACTTCTCCACCGGCAGGCTGTCGCTGCGCAGGCACTCGCCATCGGTGCTGAACACCTGCACCACGGCGCGCAGGTCCTGCATCTGCGGGTCTTCGTTCCAAAGGGAGACGACCACCGTGTCCCCCTCCAGTTCCAGGGACAGCACCTGCGGCTTGTAGCTGCGGGCCACTTCGTACATGGCGGCCTTCCAATTCCCTGCATGGTCAACGGTGCTCCAACTGGGCCCAGCCCAGACATCGTTGAGCTGCCAATACAAAGTGCCCATGCAGTATGGCTGCGCGGTCACATGGGCCCGGATGGCCTGCCTGCAGGCCTCGGCCTGGGCCAGCTGGCTGAACAGCACCAGTTCGCCCAAATGACCCGGCTGCACACCGAACTCCCGCTGAACAGCATCCAGGATGGGCCGGTCCGTGCGGTAGCTGCGCTGCCTGGACGCGAGCACCGGATCACCGATGCGCAGGTGTTCGGGGGTGATCTGCAGGGCCAGGGTGGCGCTGTCCGGGTAGCTCTGCATGCCGTATTCGCTGACGAAGCGGCCCACGTTGCCACGAAAGGAGTCGAAGGTGCTGTCCGCATGCCAGACGCCCCAGTAGTGAAGGTCTCCGGTGCGCAGCCCGACCGCGCTACCCCAGTTGCTCAACGGGGATGTGGGCGTGTAGGCCGGACGGATACCGGGTACGGACCCCAACGCGCGCGGCAATTCCTCCTCGAAGAGCGTGCGCATGGCGCTGCGGACGCGGACGGAATCGTTGCCGTGCAGGCCGTAGCGCTGTTGCCATCCCCAGTTGTGCCAGGCGACCTCCAACTCGTTGTTGCCACACCACAGCGCAACACCGGGCCAGCGCCCCAACCGCTCCGCCTGCTCCCGGGCCTCGGCGCGGATGTTTTCCAGCTGTGCGCCATCCACCGCCGGGATGTATGCGAACATCAGG
>CAZUNW010000007.1:14915-26399 GCA_964621425.1 uncultured Chryseobacterium sp.
CGAGAATGCCGGCGGTGTCGCAGGCCTCCAGGAAGGCGTCGGGCGGGTAGGTCCCGCCGGCCCAGATGCGCACCATGTTCATCCCGGCCCGCTGCATGTCGCGGACACGGGCCACCCAAAGGCTGTCACCGCCCGGGAGCAGCGAGGGCGGCACCATGTTGCAGCCCTTGATGAAAACGGGGCGTCCGCCGCGCACGAATGTGAAGCGGTTCCCCATGCTGTCCGCTTGCTGGTCCAATACGACCCCGCATGCCGCCGTTCGGCTGCCGGGGGTGTTCCGCTCCAGCGCCACCCCGCCCCAGATGCCCGTGGTCAGCAGCCGCGGGGCAAAGTCCCAGCCGAACTGGTATGCCGGTTTCCGCACATAGGGCGCCACGCCGGTCGGGTCGCTGTCGTGCGGTAGTTGGATGCCATAGGCCTCGCGTACCTGTTCCCCTTTGCGCACGGGGCTTTGGAAGCGTATCCGCAGCACGTTGACCCCATCGCGCAGGTGCTCCGTCACGGGCCACCTCCAGGTGCGGAAGAAGTTGTCGGCCACGCCCAAGGTGCGACCGTTCAATTCCACCTGTGCGAAGGTGTCCATGCCGCGAATGACCAGCATGGCCGCGGTGTCGGAAGGCCATCCGGCCTGTGGTACAAATCGCAGTTCGTACTCCCAGTCCCGCAACTCCACCCAACGCACGCTGTCGCTGTTGGTGTTGCGCATCGGATCGGGGATGATGCCCAGCCGCTGCAGGTCCTGTTGTACGGTGCCGGGCACCGTGGCGGGCCACCATGTGGCACCGCCCGCTTCGCGAAACCTCCAACCCGCATCTAGGCCCTGACGCCGGTGCTGTGCCGTCAGGCCGGTGGCAAGGACAAGGAGCACGGCGACGGCCCCCGTTCTCATCGCAGCCCGGCCTTTGTGAGTGCGTTCAGCACGCCCTCGATCTTCGCCAGGTCGGGTGCCAGCAGCGATTCCGGTCCTCCGCCACTGCTCATGCGAACCTGGTCCACCGGGCCGGGAGCGCTGCGTTGTGCCGCGAAGTGAACTTCAGTGACACCGGTCCGCTCGACCAGTTCCACGACGTTGCCGGGGCCGATTCCCCCCGCCGCGGCCACACGGATACCACCCCGGGCGGCGTCCACCATGGCCTTGATGGTCGCAACGCCGTCGATGGCCCTGTCGCGTGCGCCGCTGGTGAGCACACGCTGAACGCCGGCCCCCATGCATTGGGCGAAGCAGCCAAGCGGGTCCCCGCTGCGGTCGATGGCGCGGTGGAAGGTGATCTCTGATGCAGGAGCGGCCTCGCGCACGGCGTGCAGGAAGGTCAGGTCGGCCGTGCCATCGGAGTTGAGCGCACCCACCACGAGACCGTGTCCGTGTGCGGCAAGCAGGCGGGCGTCCTCCAGCATGGCTCCGATCTGCGAGCCGGTGTAGAGGAAGCCGCCTGGTTCGGCACGCAGGAGCACGCGTACGGGCAGGTGGAGCATACCGCTCACCGTTCTGACCGATCCGAAGCTGGGGGTGACGCCCCCGACGGCGAGCCAAGAGCAGAGCTCCACGGTGTCAGCCCCGGCCCCTTGCGCGGCCAGGGCCTCCCCGGGCCCGGTGACGCACACCTCCACACGCACCTTCATGCGCCAAACCTAGCAACCGGCCGCGCAGCGCGGCATGGACCTATCTTCGCGCCGCTGTACAGCGGGCCCTACGCCACGCGGTACGTGCCAACACCCATGGGTTTTGACGAACTGGGCATCAGCCCTGACCTGCTCGAAGGCATTTCCGCCATGGGCATCCGAACGCCCACGCCCATCCAGGCGCAGGCCATCCCCGCCGCGCTTGACGGTCGTGACCTGATCGCCTGCGCCCAGACCGGCACGGGCAAGACCGCCGCCTTCCTGCTGCCCATCATCGATGTGATCCACAGCTACAGACCCAGGCAGGACGGCAGCATCCGGGCGCTGGTGGTCGTGCCCACGCGCGAGCTGGCCCTGCAAATCGACCAGCAGCTGCAGGCCATCGCCTATTTCACGCCCATCACCTCGATCCCGGTATACGGTGGCAGCGATGCCTCCTCCTTCGACCAGCAGAAGCAGGCCCTCACTGGCTGCACCGAGGTCATCATCGCCACGCCGGGCAAGCTCCTGAGCCACCTCAACCTGGGCTACGTGCCTGTGAAGGGGCTGGAGTTCCTGGTACTCGACGAGGCCGACCGCATGCTGGACATGGGCTTCATCGATGACATCATGCGCATCATCAGCTTCCTTCCGGAGGACCGGCAGACGCTGTTGTTCAGCGCCACCATGCCGCCCGCCATCCGCGAGCTCACCCGGCGCATCCTGAAGGATCCCGTGGAGATCACCATCGCGTTGAGCAAGCCCGCCGAGGGTGTCGACCAGCAGGCCTTTGTGGTGCACGAGATGCAGAAGGCGCCCGTGCTGGAACACCTGTTGCGCACAAGCGAGGCCACCAGCATCATCCTCTTCGCCGGCCGCAAGTCGGAGGTGCGCAATCTGGCACGTCACCTCAAGCGCAAGGGCTTCGATGCCGAGGCGATGCACAGCGACCTGGAGCAGAGCGAGCGCGAGGAGGTGCTGCTGCGTTTCCGCAACCGCCGCCTGCGCATCCTTGTGGCGACCAACGTGGTGAGCCGTGGCATCGACATCGATGACATCGACCTGGTGGTGAACTATGACGTGCCGCAGGACCCGGAGGACTACGTGCACCGGGTGGGACGCACCGCCCGTGCGGCGCGCAAGGGCCGTGCGGTCACCTTCATCAACGACAAGGAGATGCGCGAGTTCGGACGCATCGAGAAACTCATCGGTTACGCGGTGCGGAAAATGCCTCTCCCGGAGGGTTTCGGCCCCGGCCCGGAATACCGCCCGGACGCTCCCAAGCGGCGCGATGGCCAGGGTGGTGGCGGTGGCGGACGGGGTCGCCGTCCCGGCGGTGGCGGAGGACGCGGTCGCCGCTAGGTCAGCGGGCCCGGAACATCCCCGCGTTCGCGGTCAGCACCTTGGTGGCGTCGAAGGCCTTGGCGCTGGCGCCCACGCGTTCGATGCGCACGCTCACCATGCGGTCACCTTGGGCGATGGCGTTCACCACCTCCTGCCCGGAGGTGACATAGCCGAACACGGCATGGCGGCCGTCCAGCCAGGGCGTCTCCTTGTGGGTGATGAAGAACTGGCTACCGTTGGTGCTGGGGCCGGCATTGGCCATGCTCAGCGTGCCCGCGCGATCGTGCTTCAGGGCGGGGTTGATCTCGTCGGCGAACGCGTAGCCAGGACCGCCCGAGCCGGTGCCGGTGGGGTCGCCTCCCTGGATCATGAAGTCGGCGATCACGCGGTGGAAGGTGAGTCCGTCGAAGTAGGGCTGGCCCTGACCGCGGGCGGTGTTCTTTACGGTGCCTTCGGCCAGGCCCACGAAGTTGGCCACCGTTACAGGGGCTTTCTCATGCTCCAGGCGGATGGTGATAACGCCCTTGTTGGTGGTGATCTGGGCGAAAACGCCCTCGGTGGGTGTGGTGCTCATCGGTTTCTGGTCGGTGCTGGTAAGCAGGTTGGCAACGGAGGCGCGGGCATCGCCCTCGCGCCCGCCGGTGGCGGCGCAGGAGGCCAACAGGACCGAGCAAAGGGCGGAGAACGGAATGGTCAGGCGCATGTGCGTTCGTTTGGGTTGGACAAAGGTACGTGCGCCTTTATTCCATGAGGCGCTCCTCGATGGCATCGAGCTTTTCCACGGTGAACTCGCCCTCAGTACGGTGAACCACACGGCCCTCCGCATCGATGACGAAGAAATACGGGATATCCCTGCGGTTCAGCTCGAGGTCCCGCTCAAAGCGCTCGATATCGCCCTGGTAGAACAGCACATGCTCGGCCACCTCGGGGTCCGCGCTCTCGCGGAAGCGCTTCAGGCTTGGCGCGTAGGCTGCCTTGTTGCCGCCCACGAACATGGGCACGAACCACACGTCCGCCTCGTAGGTGCCCGCGAACAGGCCGTGCTTGGCCACGAACCTCAGGAAGGCCGGTTCGGCCCAGGCCTCCAGCATCGGTGCTGCCTTCTGGCTGTACGCAAGGCCGATCACGGTGTATCCGGTGGACCGCCGGTCGGGCAGTTCCACCCGGGTGCCGTCGGCCTTCTCCCCGCTCAGCGGCGGGAAGACTGCTGTCTGTGCGAAGGCGCCGGGGCCGATGAGCAGCGCGAGGATGATCCCCCGCATGCGGGTGTTGGTCATGTCCTTCCCCAGCATGAATGATGCCATCAATGAACGCCCTGGTCCGGGTTCCTGCCTCGAACGGTCCGGAAGTGCGCCTTCATGGCCTCCACATCGGCGTCCACGTCACCGGTGGGCCAGAACGGTTCGGAGAAGGTCACGCACTTCGTGCCATAGTCCATGGAGGTCAGTATCAGCGGCACCTTGGCCTTCACGGCGATGTGGTAGAAGCCGGTCTTCCAATGGTCCACCCGGCTGCGGGTGCCCTCCGGGGTGATGGCGATCTTGAAGCCCGG
The DNA here is from genome assembly GCA_964621425.1 of uncultured Chryseobacterium sp. Classification (GTDB taxonomy): domain Bacteria; phylum Bacteroidota; class Bacteroidia; order Flavobacteriales_F; family PHOS-HE28; genus PHOS-HE28. The sequence goes on from CAZUNW010000007.1 coordinate 19,411, forward strand.
AATGGTCCGGAACAGGTCGGCCACCTGGTCCACCAGCTGGTTCTTCTGGCTGCGGTCCACCGGATAGCCTCCCAGCCAGCGGAACAGGGCGCCGAAGGGTGGCCTGAACAGTTCGCGCTTCCCCAGGAAGCGGACATCGCCCATCCGGGCGATGCTGCGCGTGAACAGCCCGACGAGGAAGTCCCAGTTGCTGGTATGGGGGGCCACCACGGCGATGTAGCTGGCCAGGTCCTTCGGACGGTTGTCCACCACGCGCCATCCGGCCAGGCGGAACATAAGCAGGGAGAAGAGCCGGAACATGGGTCAGGCCTGTTCTTGCAGCCACGCCGCGGCCTCCTCCTCGGTGGCGGCGACCAGGGTGAGGAACGGGTGGGGCATGTAGGTGTAGTACATCCGGGCCACCTTGTTGTTGAGGTTCGTTGTGGCCACGGTGGCCTCGGCCAGGGTCCAGTCCGCCACGCGGGGAGCGGCGTTGGTTGTGGTCACCTCCAGTTCGAAATCGACATCGGCGGCCAGGATCACCATCACGCGCTGCATGGTCCCCTCGCTCATCGCCCTCCGGGCTTCCACAACCTCGTTCACACCCTCCAGGTCGGTGAGCAAGCCCTCCTTGAACCGGATCTCGAGGATGCCATCCGGGCGGAAGCGCAGCGTCGCCAGTCGCAGGTCTTTCATTCCCATGTCCATCTCAGGGGCGGCAAGGTATCCAAAGCGGTCGATCACAGTAACCCGTACCGTGCGGCTTGCGTATGAACGGGGCGATGGGTGCTGTGCGGTTCGCGGTGGTGGATGTGGAAACGACGCAGGGGGACCCCCTGCGCGGCCGCATCATGGAAATGGCGGTGGTGCAGCCCGACGCCGATGGGCCGATCGCCTGGAGCGCCCTGGTCGATCCAGGCACCGAGGTCCCCCGGTTCGCGAGGGCGTTGACGGGATTGGACGGGACGCACCTCAGGCATGCGCCGCCCTTCGCCATTCTCATCCCAAGGCTGATGCTGCTGACCGAAGGGCGGGTGATCGTGGCGCACAATGCGCGCTACGACATGACGGCCATCGCCTCCGAATGTGAGCGGTCCGGTGTGAGTTTCATCCGCCCGGCGCTCTGCACCGAGCGGCTCAGCAGGCAGTTGTTCCCCGAGCTCTCCCACCACAACCTCGGCAGCATGTGCCGGCATCTGGGCATTCCCTTCACGGGGCGGCACCGGGCGCTCAACGATGCACGTGCGACAAGCGCACTGCTGAACCGCTTCATCGACGGCTTCGGCATCGAACGGGTGCACCGCGCGATCCAAGGCGCAGCGAGCGTGGCCCCCGCCTGATGCCTCAGGGCAGCAGCGCGGATGCATAGAGCACCCAGAGCAGAACCGAAAGGCAGGCGGCCGAAAGCGCGATGCGCTGGGTGTTCCGCGCCTGCCGCAGGCCCTGCGGCCCGTAGCGGTGAGGCAGTGCGGCGGATCTCCGCATGCCCATACGCGCCAGGCCGAGGCCGCAGAGCGCCATCAGGAGGGCGGGCACCACGAGCTGGGCGAGCGGTGCTGTGGCGAGACCTGCGACGGACAGGGTGCGCGCTGTGCGTGACCACGGGACCCGTTCCATGGGCGCGCTGCTCATGCGCCAGCGTGTTGGGTGAGCTCCCGGTGTACGTGCAGCACCTGTGGGATCACAAGGGCGCCGCCGCCGTTGTCGATCACGTGTGCCGCGGCGCTGCGCATGACATTCTCCTCATCCTGCGCCGCCATCCGCCGGTGCACGGCGTCCTCGTCCACTCCATCACGCAGCATGGTGCGCCGCACGCGCACGGCCTCCGGTGCGGTCACCAGCACAAGGCCATCGAGCAGGGCCGCGCCACCGCTGCCCACCAGGATGGCGGATTCCATCAGGACGTAGGGTGCGCGCTGCTCGGCGGACCAGGCCACGAAGGCTGCGCGCACGGCAGGATGGATGATACCGTTCAGCCGTGCACGCGCCGAAGGGTCACCGAATACCGTGTGCGCCAGGAATTCCCGGTCGGGACTCCCCTCCCGGTATGCTGCGGAACCGAACACGGCGGCGACCTCCGCCATCACGCGCGGCTCGGAGAGCAGGCGCCTGCCCTCGGCATCCGCCTCGAAGACCGGCACGCCCAGCACACGGAACACACGGCAGACGGTCGACTTGCCGCTGCCGATGCCTCCCGTGATGCCGATCCTCAACATCCGGGAATGCTTCAGCCGGCCTTCACCGTCTCCTCGTTGAGCTGCTGGGTGCTGTCCATGGCCAGCGCGCTCTTCTCGAAACGGATCTTCACGTTGGTGTCCATCTCCAACAGCACGGTCTTCTCGTTCACCTCGACCACCTTGCCGTGGGCACCCCCGATGGTCACCACCTTCATGCCCTTCTGGATGGACTCGCGGAACTTCCGGGCCTCACGGGCTTTCTTCTGCTGCGGACGGATCATGAAGAAGTAGAAAACGACCATGAGCAGCAGCATCATGATCCAGAAGCTGTAGGGGTTTTGCTGGCCTGCGGCCTGGAGGAGGATGTGGAGCGGGGTCGACATGCGTATCGGCGTGTTTCAGGGTTTTGAGAGCGGGGTGAGCACCACGCCCTTGAGGGTGAGTATCGTGGTGGGCGGCCGGGTGTTGGCCACTACGGAAACGGTCTTCTCCTGCACGCCCTCCCGCCCTTCGCTGTCGAAGGAGACGGTGATGGCGCCTGATGCGCCCGGGGCGATGGGTTGCCTCGGCCAGTCCTTGCCCACGGTGCATCCACAGCTGCCGCGCACATCGGCGATCACCAGTTCGGAGGCGCCCGTGTTGCGGAAGCGAAAGGTGCGTTCCACCAGTGCTCCCTGGGCGATCCGGCCCATGTCGATCAGGGTGCTGTCGAATGCCATGACCGGCAGTTCATCATCTGGAACATCGGCATAGCCTGACATGCGGCCGTCCAGCGCGGTGGGGTCCACCTCGCCGGGCGTGCGCTCGCTATGGTCGGTGATGAGGCAGCCGCTGGTGAGCAGCACACCCAGGGCCAGGGCCAGGGCCAGGGTCGCGCGGTTCCGGGGGCGTGCGGTCGGGACCATGGCGGCGGTCAGCTCTCCAGCAGGCCGCGCCCCACCTTCCGGATGAGGCCCTGCTCCTTGAGCTCGATGAACAGCTTGTCGAGAATGCCGTTGATGAAGTTCTTGCTCTTTGGGGTGCTGTACGCCTTGGCTATCTCGATGTACTCGTTGAGCGTGACCTTCACGGGGATGTCCTCGAAACACCGTGCCTCGGTGAGGGCCATGCGCATCAGGATCATGTCGCTCATGGCGATGCGCTCGGCCTCCCAGTTGGCGGCCTTCTCCGCGATCATGCGCCCGTGTTCGTCGCCCTGTTCGATGCTCTTCCGGAAGAGGGTGCTGACGAATCCCTGCTCGGCGGAGGGTGCGGCGAGCACGTCCAGGAATGCGGGCTCGAAGGCCTCGGGGGACCGGAGCCCCTCCAGCACCCGCTTCACCAGCGCGCAGGCCAGGTCGAGGTCCTCCAGCCAATAGATGCTTCGTGCCTCGCAATGGTCATGCAGTGGCTCGAAGTTGGCCACATGTTCCAGGAAGATGTGCAGCAGCACCTGCTGTTCGGCACGCAGGTCCGTGGTTCCGGCGGCCATGTGCGCCTTCAGCCGTTCGTCCTGGTCCAGCTGCTTCAGCATCCGCTGGAAAAGGTCTCCCTCTCCCATCCAGCCCACGTGGCGCCTGCCGGCCTCGGTCTCCAGCGTGGCGGATCCCGTGATGGCCGTCAGCAGGGGGCCGTCCACGAAGCGGCGGTTCGGGTTGAGGTCCTCGGCGGTGGGCAGGTGCTTCAGCCGGCGCTCCTCCATGCGCAGCTCCATGACCCGGCGCAGTTCGCCGAAGGTGAGCAGCAACGAGACGAAGAGGTCGAAGGTCCGCTCGATGCTCACGAAGAGCTCCTTCTCGATGCGTGCGGCACTGGAGTCGTCACCCTGCCAGAAGGCGTAGAGCGACTGGTAGACCTTGATGCGCAGGTAGCGCCGGTTCAGCATGCGGTGCGCGTGGTCGTTGCCAGCTGGTTCAATGGCGCAGGCCGGCCTCCCGGATGCTGCGGATGCGTTGCTCGGCTGCCTGATTGGCAGCGAGGTAGGTGGGGATGCCCTCGTCCTGGCTGCGCTTGAAAATGGCCAGCGCGGTGGCATAGATGCCCTCGGTCTGGAGCAGGGCGGCCTTCCGGTCGTAGCCCTGGCGTTCCCAAGCGCAGTTGATGATACCGCCCGCGTTGATCAGGAAGTCGGGTGCGTAGAGGATGCCCCGGGCCATCACATCACGGCCGTGCTGGGCCTCGCTGGCCAGCTGGTTGTTGGCCGCGCCGGCGATGACGCTGCACTTGAGGCGTGCCAGGGTGTCGTCATTGACCGTGGCACCCAGCGCGCAAGGCGAATAGATATCCATCTCCAGGTCGTAAACGGATGCCGGGGCCAGCACCTCCACAGCAGGCAGCTCGGCCTTCACGGCGGCAAGCTTCTCCTCATGGATGTCGGTGATATACACCCGGGCCCCGTCCTTGACCAGGTGGGCGGCGAGGTGCCTTCCCACGTTGCCGGCACCCTGGATGGCCACCTTGCGCCCGCTGAGGCTGTCGCTGCCGTATGCGGTCCTGGCGGCGGCCCTCATGCCGCAGAACACACCGTAGGCCGTTACCGGACTGGGGTCGCCGCTGCCCCCCATCTCCTCGGGCAGGCCCGCCACGTGGCGGGTTTCCTTGCGGATGTTGACCATCTCCGCCGTGCTCATGCCCACGTCCTCCGCGGTGATGTAGCGCCCGTTCAGGCTGTCCACGAAGCGGCCGAAGCGCCGGAACATGGCCTCGGTCTTGTCTTTCCGTGCATCGCCGATGATGACGGCCTTGCCTCCGCCGAGGTCGAGCCCGGCGAGGGCGCTCTTGTAGGTCATGCCGCGGCTCAGCCGAAGCACATCCCCCAGGGCCTCCGCCTCGGTGGCGTAGGGCCACATTCGGGTTCCGCCAAGCGCGGGACCAAGCGTGGTGTCGTGGATGGCGACGATGGCCCGCAGGCCGGTGGTGCGGTCGAAACAGAACAGCACCTCCTCGTGATCATGCTGCTCCATGAGCCCGATGACGGGGGCGACCTCGGCGGCCTTGGCGGTGGTGGTGGCCATGTTGGCTGGGCTTGCGGGTGAACGGGATGCCGGGCGGACGGCGGGCGGCTAACTTTGGGGCCTTTCCTCCGAGGCGGCGCAAAATTAGCATGTTCGCCGCTCCCCGATGCGTTCGCTCCTCGCCCTGAACCCGTATTTCCGCCGCTACAGGGGGCGCTTGCTGCTGGGCTTCCTGTTCATCGTGCTCAGCAACCTGTTCGCGGTGTACAGCCCGCAGGTGGTCCGGGAGGCCGTGGACCTCGTGGCAGAGGGGCTTGCGCAGGCCGACCGCCCGGCGGGCGAGCGCTCGCTCGCCGTGCCGCACACCCTCCGTCTGTGGGTGGGCTGGACAGGCATGGACCTGCAGGGCCTGCTGGACGACCTGTCAAACGATGCCGCCATCGCGGCCACCGTCACCCGCTGCGCCCTGCTCCTGGCGGCCCTTTACCTCGTGTTCGCGCTGCTCAAGGGGCTTTTCATGTTCTTCATGCGGCAGACCATCATTGTGATGAGCCGCCTGATCGAGTACGACATGAAGAACGTGGTGTTCGACCACTACCAGGCGCTGGACCGGGCCTTCTACAAGCGCACCAGCACAGGCGACCTGATGAACCGCATCAGCGAGGACGTGGGCAAGGTTCGCATGTACCTGGGCCCGGCGGTGATGTACACGGCCAACCTGGTGGTGCTCTTCATCCTGTGCATCGGCTTCATGCTGTCAGTGAACCCCACACTGACGCTGTGGACATTGCTGCCACTGCCGCTCATGAGCCTGGTGATCTACCGCGTGAGCGACCTGATCAACCGCCGCAGCCTCGACGTCCAGCGGCAGCAGAGCCTGTTGAGCACACTCGCGCAGGAATCGTTCAGCGGCATCCGGGTGCTGAAGTCCTATGCCCGTGAGGGCCACGCGGCGGACCGCTTCCGGGCGAGCAGCGCGCGCTACCGCACCCTGAACATGGCGCAGGCCCGCGTGGATGCGCTGTTCCTTCCCTCGATCGGCCTGCTCATCGGCATCAGTTCGGTGCTCACGGTGCTGGTGGGCGGGCGCATGCTGATCGCCGGCGATCCCACCGTAACGGTGGGCCACATCGCGGAATTCATCATCTATGTGAACATGCTCACCTGGCCTTTTGCCTCGGTGGGTTGGGTGGTTTCACTGGTGCAACAGGCCTCGGCGAGCATGGCGCGCATCAACGAGTTCCTGGACCAGCGCCCTGCCATCACGGGCGGCACAGTGGTGCCTGCGGACCTGCGCGGTGAGGTGCGGTTCGACCATGTGTCGTTCACCTATCCGGATACGGGCATCGAGGCCCTGCACGGTGTGAGCTTCCATGTGCCTGCCGGCGGCATGCTCGCCATCGTGGGCCACACCGGTGCGGGCAAAAGCACGGTGGCCGACCTCATCGTGCGGCACCACGATGCCACGGCGGGCACCGTATACTTAGACGAGGTGCCGGTGCGGACGTATGACCTGGCCGCCCTGCGGCACCACATCGGGCATGTCCCGCAGGACGTGTTCCTCTTCAGCGAGCGCATCGCGGACAACATCGCCTTCGGGCTGGACCGTCCGGACCAGCGGGTGGTGGAGGAGGCGGCGCGCCAGGCGCAGGTGCACGACAACATCACCGCCTTCCCGAACGGCTACGGAACCCTGCTGGGCGAGCGGGGCGTCACACTGAGCGGAGGTCAGAAGCAGCGGGTGAGCATCGCAAGGGCCCTGGCCACCGACCCCCGCATCCTGATCCTGGACGACCCCCTGAGTGCCGTGGACACCGCCACGGAGGCCGCCTTCCTGCGCGACCTGAAGGCCAGACGCAGCGCGGGCCGCACGATCATCCTCATCAGCCACCGCATCAGC
>CAZUNW010000007.1:26409-27701 GCA_964621425.1 uncultured Chryseobacterium sp.
GCGTTGACTGTGCCGCCTGCCGGGTGATACCTCGAACCGTTCCGGGGCGCCGCTCGCCCGAAAGGTTCGGATGGGACTTTCAGCCGCCGGCTGCACCGATGTCGGACGCCGCCGCGACCACAACGAGGACGCCCACCTGGTGGTGCTGGAGCATGGCCGGGTGATCGAGGAGGGGTCGCACCATGCCCTCCTTGCGCGCGACGGGGCTTACGCCCGCCTGCATCGGGAACAGCTGCTGGAGGAGGCACGGCGGCTGGGTTAGCCCACCCCTTGCACCGTTCAAGAGGTCTTCTATCTTTGGGTGACCGTAAACAGCCCACCCATGGCGGACGATCGCGAGGATGTGTATTCCAAGGCCGTAAGGGCCGGGAAACGCACGTATTTCTTCGACGTGAAGAGCACCCGTGGGCGTGACCTGTTCCTCACCATCACCGAGAGCAAGAAGCACACGAACCAGGACGGCACGGCCAGCTACGAGAAGCACAAGATCTTCCTGTACAAGGAGGACTTCGACAAGTTCCTGGACGGCCTGCACGACGCGTTCGACGAGATCGAACGGCTGCGTGCCACCGGCCAGTACCAAGCCGACCCCACTCCACATGCCGATGGTGCGGCCGCTGGCACTGGGGACGCCGCCCCTCCTCCCTCCATGCCCGACGTGGACTTTGACGAGTTGTGAGACCCGCGGCCCGCGGCCGGCGCGGTGTTGAGCAGGTTGTTCAAAAGTCGCTTGTTTATCAACACCGGGGAGCAGCCCTGTCTGCCCTTCTTTGCACCGGCCTCATCCGTTGACCCAACGCTTTTGCGGGGTGGTCCAAGCGCGGGCAGGCCGCAACAGACATGGCGAAGATCATCACCATCGTGAACCAAAAGGGCGGCGTGGGCAAGACCACCACCGCCATCAACCTGGCCGCCTGTTTCGGTGTGCTTGAGCGTCGCACGCTCCTAGTTGACGCCGACCCTCAGGCCAACGCCACCAGCGGGGTGGGCTACGACCCCCGGAACGTGAAGGCGAGCATTTACGAGTGCATCATCAATGGCACACCTGCCAGCGAGGTGGTGTTGAGCACGGACAACCCCAACCTGGACCTGCTGCCGGGCCACATCGACCTGGTGGGCGCGGAGATCGAGATGATCGACATGGCCGAGCGAGAGCGCCAGATGAAGAAGGTGCTCGATCCGATGCGCGACCTGGAGGTCCGAAAAGAACAGGTTTTCGAGAAGTTCGGCGTCGGACCCGAGGGAGTGCCTGAGGTCCTCGGCCTGATGGGCGACACGTCGGACAACATCCC
>CAZUNW010000007.1:27711-27978 GCA_964621425.1 uncultured Chryseobacterium sp.
CTGATCATCATCGACTGTAGTCCCAGCCTGGGCCTGGTGACGGTGAACGCCCTTACCGCAGCGGACAGCGTGATCGTGCCCGTGCAATGCGAGTACTTCGCACTGGAGGGCCTGGGCAAACTGCTCAACACCATCAAGATCGTACAGCAGCGCCTCAATCCCGAGTTGCTGATCGAGGGCATGTTGCTCACCATGTACGACAGCCGCCTGCGGCTGGCCAACCAGGTGGTCGAGGAGGTGAAGACCCACTTCCAGCAGCTCGTCTTC
>CAZUNW010000008.1:0-21239 GCA_964621425.1 uncultured Chryseobacterium sp.
TACCAGGCCACGAAGCTGTACGGGTGTTCGTTGGTGAAGTTGCGGAAGAAAGAAACGCCGGCATCGTATGCCTCCACCAGGTCGTAGCAGTAGGCCAGTTCGTATAGCACGGCCTCGTTCTCGGGATTCACCTCCAGTGCCTTCTTCAGGCATTCGATGGCCTCGTCGAACTGCTCGCAGTTCTCGTGTTCGAAGGCGAGGTCGAGGTAAATGTCGTCCTGCCCCTCCTCGGCAAGTTCCAAGGCTCTGCTGTAATGCTCGATGGCCTTGCGGTAGTTGCGCAGCTGGCTGTGGATGCTGGCCTTGTGCAGGTGCACGTCCTCATTGTACGGCTCCAGCTTGGCGATGCTGTCCAGCACCTCCAAGGCGCGGTTCAATCTGCCCATGCCCATCAGTACCTGGGCCTCGCAGAACAACAGGTCCACCGAGCCGGGGTGCTGCTGGTGGGCGTAGTCCAGCACCTGGCGGGCCTTCTTGGGCTCGTTGTTGTCCAGGTAGTGCTCGATGATGAGCTCGAACTCCTCGACGTCGAAGAAGTATTGGTCATTCCTGCTCAACATCCGCTCATAGCGACGGACGTGGTCCGTGCGGTCATCCTCGCGGTCGGGCAGGGGGGCTTGGCCTTCGCTCATGCGGCGGCAGTAGGGTGTGCTGCTTCAAAATTAGGCCTTTGCGCCCCGCCGCGCTTGTGCGTGGTACCGGTTATGAACAGGGTGGGGCGGGATCGTGCGGGTTCACCGCCCGGCCTCCGCTCACAGCGACCGGTTGATTTTGAGGCGGATGAGGTGGTGTTGACCCGTGTCGTACGGTCCACTTTTGCGGAGGCGCACCGGTTGAAAGTCTATCGCTCCCGGTCGCCGATTACGAGCCCATGACCCTGATCCGCTCCATTTCCGGCATCCGTGGCACCATCGGTGGTGCGCCCGGCGAAGGCCTTTCGCCCCTCGATGTGGTCCGATACACGGCGGCCTTCGGCACGCTGATCCGGCAGCGCTCGGGCAGGTCAGCTCCCCGGTTGGTGCTGGGGCGGGATGCGCGCATCAGTGGGCCGATGGTGTCCGACCTGGTGCGGGGCACCTTGGTGGGCCTCGGCTTTGAGGTGATCGATCTCGGTCTGGCCACCACGCCCACGGTTGAAATGGCCGTGCCTGGGGAGGAAGCCGATGCGGGCATCATCCTCACAGCCAGCCACAACCCCAAGCAATGGAACGCGCTGAAGCTCCTCAACGGGAAGGGCGAGTTCATCAGCGCGGCCGATGGGGGCGAGGTGCTGCGCCTGGCGGAGGCGGACGCCTATCGTTTCGCGGGCGTGGAGGAACTGGGCTCCGTGCGTTCGGACGGCAGCTGGACCCGGAAGCACATTGATGCCATCCTGGAACTGGACCTGGTGGACGCACAGGCCATTGCCGCGCGCCGCTTCAAGGTGGTGGTCGATGCGGTGAACAGCGTGGGCGGGGTGGCCGTGCCCCTGCTGCTCGAGGCCCTGGGCGTGGAGGTGGTGAAGCTGTACTGCGAGCCCACCGGCCACTTTCCGCACAACCCCGAGCCGCTGCCCGAGCACCTTGCCGACCTGTGCGCGAAGGTGTTGGAACACAAGGCCCATCTGGGCATCAGCGTGGACCCCGATGTGGACCGGTTGGCGCTGGTGTGCGAGGATGGCAGCCTCTTCGGTGAGGAGTACACGCTGGTGGCCTGTGCGGACCATGTGCTGGCCCACCGGCCCGGTGACACCGTGAGCAACCTGAGCAGCACCCGTGCGCTGAACGATGTGGCCGCCCGTCATGGGCGTGAACGCCACGCCAGCGCCGTGGGCGAGGTGAACGTCGTGGAGCTGATGCGCGCGGTGAACGCCCCCATTGGAGGTGAGGGTAACGGAGGGGTGATCCTCGCCGAGCTGCACCACGGCCGCGATGCCCTCGCCGGCATCGCGCTCTTCCTCACCCTGCTGGCCCGCCGCGGCGGCACCTGCCTGGAACTGCGCCGCAGCTATCCGGACTATTTCATCAGCAAGAACAAGATCGAGCTCGATCCCGGCATGGACGTGCAGGGTCTGCTGGACCGCATGCAGCAGCGCTACGCCGGTCAGCCCCACAGCACGGTTGACGGCCTGCGCATCGAGTTCGGCAACACCTGGGTGCACCTGCGCCGCAGCAACACGGAGCCCATCGTTCGCGTATATGCCGAAGCACCTACCATGCAACAGGCCGACGAGCTGGCCGGGAGGCTGCTGGCCGAACTGGCCGCGCTGGCGGGAGGGACCGCTTGAACGGGTAACTTCGCGGATGAATAGGCCCACTTCCGCTGTCCGCAGCGTGCCGGTGGCGTGGCCGGGCGGCATGTGACCAGAACAGATGAGCAAGATCTACCTCGATAACGCGGCCACCACGCCCCTGGCCCCTGAAGTGCTGGAGGTCATGACGGCCTGCCTGAGGGAGGAATTCGGCAATCCCAGCAGCATCCATGCCTACGGCCGCCGCAGCCGTGCCGCCGTGGAGCGTGCGCGGCGCACAGTGGCCGACCTGCTGCACTGCATGCCCGGCGACATCATCTTCACCAGTGGCGGCACGGAGGCGGACAACATGGCGCTGGCCTGCAGCGTGCGTGACCGTGGCGTGCGCCACCTGATCACCTCGCCCATCGAGCACCACGCCATCGAGCGCACCGCGCACGAACTGGGCCGCACGGGTCCGGTGAAGGTGCACTGGGTGCGGCTTGACGCCGACGGCCGCGCCGACCTGGCCCACCTGGAGGAGTTGCTTGCCGCCCATCCCAATGCCCTGGTGAGCCTGATGCATGCCAACAACGAGGTGGGCACACGCAACGACCTTCAGGCCATCGGCAGCCTCTGTCGCCGCCACCAGGCGCTCTTCCATAGCGACACGGTGCAGACCATGGGCCACTACACCTTCGACCTGCGCGCGCTGCCGTTGGACATGCTGAGCGCCAGCGCACACAAGTTCCATGGCCCGAAGGGCATCGGTTTCCTTTACCTGCGCGAGGGTACCGGGCTGAGGCCCATGATCCAGGGCGGTTCCCAGGAGCGCAACATGCGCGGTGGCACCGAGAACGTGGCCGGCATCGTGGGCATGGCGCGGGCGCTCGAGCTGGCCTGTGCGCACCTGGAGGAGCACCGGCTGCACGTGCGTGGACTCAAGGACCACATGATGGCCCGGTTGCTCGCCGAGGTGCCAGGGGTCGCATTCAACGGCGACATCGGACCCGAGAGCCTGTACACCGTGCTCAACGTGCGCTTCCCGGACGATGGCAAGGCGGAGATGCTCATCTACCACCTGGACATCGAAGGCATCGCCTGTAGCGGGGGCAGCGCCTGCACCAGTGGCAGCAACAAGGGGAGCCACGTACTGGGCGCCCTGTATCCCGGTGTCACCGGCGCCAACATCCGGTTCTCCTTCAGCCGTTACACCACGCGCGCCGAAGTGGACCGCACGGTGGACGTCCTGAAGAGCGTGCTCGGCATCCAGGTGCCGAAGGCCGCGGGCGCCACTGCTTGAGGCGGTGTGCCGCTCAGGCGGCCGCGCCGCGTCTGGCGCGCGGGTCCCGCGGCATGGTGCCGAACACATGGTCCCAGAACGGGGAGCTCACACCGAATGCCCCGTCGGTGTCCGCGAAGTGGTGGAGGTTGTGGTGCTTCCAGATCACGGATAGGAAGTTGCGGGGAGGGCGCAGGATGTGGATGGCGTAGTGTGCGAAGAGGTAGGTGGCGTAGCCTACCATGAAGCCGCCGCCAAAGGCCCATCCGTAACCACCCAACAGCAGGCGGAAAAGGCCCAGGAACATCACGGCCACCAGCACCGACATCAGCGGCGGCAGCGCCAGGCGCTTCTTATCGCGCGGGTGGTCGTGGTGAATGCCGTGGAAGATGTACTGCACCCGCGCCCGTTTGGGGTCGCTGGCGGCCATGTGGTAGAAGTAGCGGTGCACCAGGTACTCCACAAGCGTGAAGAAGAACGCACCCACAAGGAACAACCCGATGCTGCCTGCGGGGTCAAGGCCCAGGACCGCGATCCCATAGGCGGTGGAGGCCAGACCGCTGCCGCAGAAAAGCGTGAGGGGGATGGCAATGTGGGTCTTCGTCAGCGCTTCCAGAACAGGGTTATGGAAGATCCTGCCGCTGTCCGTTACGTTGTGGTGGGCCATCGTGCGGTGCTGCCGGCAAATGTAATCGGCGCATCCACGTGGAGGGAATTGCGACCGTCAGGGCTCGGGCTCGAACCGCAGCGATACGGAGTTGATGCAGTAGCGCATGCCTGTGGGGCGTGGGCCGTCTGGGAAAACATGCCCAAGGTGACCACCGCAGCGGGCGCAGACCACCTCGGTGCGCACCATTCCCAAGGTGCGGTCGCTGTGCTCCTTCACCGCGGCGGGAGCCACCGGGCGGAAGAAACTGGGCCAGCCCGTGCCGCTGTCGAACTTGGTTTCGCTCGCGAACAGTTCCAGACCGCAGCCCGCACACCGGTAGGTCCCGCTATCGTGATGGTCCCAGTAGGCGCCTGTGAAGGCGCGCTCGGTGCCTTTCTGGCGCAGCACCCGGTACTGTTCGGGTGTGAGCTCAGCCTGCCATTCGTGTTCGGTCTTCATGGAGCCGTTGGGATGTGGGTCCGGTGCCTGGGCGCATGCGGTCAGCACCTGAAGGGCGCAAAGGAAAAGGATGCTCCGCATGCACCCTCAACGACCGGGCCGGTCGTTCCGTTCGTTGGGGCGGTTCGCCCCGGGCGCATACCTTTGCCGCCCTTCGGGCACTTAGCTCAGCTGGTTCAGAGCACTACCTTGACAGGGTAGGGGTCGCTGGTTCGAATCCTGCAGTGCCCACCAAGGCCCCCGGCATCCATGCGCGGGGGCCTTTTTGCAGATGAGGAACGGCATGCTGCTCCTTTCAATGGGCTTCCTCGTGGTGGTGGCCCTCCTCATGCACCGCATCAACGGCCTGCAGGCCCGGCTCGCCGTGGTGGAGGCGGGGCCGCCCGTGGAGGTGGAGGTGGCGGTGCACATGGGCCGCATCCAGAACCACGCGCACAAGCTGTGGGCGGCCGGGATGTCGGGTAACCTGGCGCTGGCCGAGTTTTACCGCCACGAGCTGAAGGAGGAGATGGCCACCGTGGCCGGTGCTGGTATCGTGGACGATGGCATCCCGGTGAGCACCTACATGACCAACATGGGCCTTCCTGCCATCGATGCCCTGCGCGACCAGTTGCGCACGGATGGGTTGAAGGACTTCGCCCCGCGCTACGCCACGCTCATCGCCACGTGCAACAATTGCCACCGCGCCACCGGCCATCCCTACCTGGTGATGCGCGTGCCGGACAGCCTGCGGTTCAACGACCAGGTCTTCGCGCCCGAGCCTTGATCCGTGCGTCCAGGCTCTTTCTTTTCTTTGGAGGAAACATCCCAATCCACATCCATGATCCGCACGTTCCGTCCCATCCTCGTGCTCGCCGCACTGGCCGTGGTGTCGCCTGTAGTCGGCCAGAAGGATCTCCAGGATGCCGACCGCAAGGCCCTCCGCGACAAGGCGGCTGCGGTGGTCGATTCCGCACAGGTGTGGACCAAGGGCGGTGTGTTCCAGGTGAACATGACCCAGGTGCAGCTGGTCAACTGGGCCGCCGGCGGCCTCAGTAGCATGAGCGGCATTGCGCAGGTCAACGCGTTCGCCAACAAGCGCAAGGGCCGGATCGCCTGGGATAACTCCATCGCCATGGCCTATGGTCTGCTCGCCCAGGAGGGCAAGCGCACTTTCAAGAGCGATGATCGGTTCGAGCTTAACTCGCGCTACGGATACCAGATGAAGGGCTCCTGGTATGCCAGCATGCTGATGCAGTTCCGCTCGCAGTTCACCGAGGGCTTCGATCCGAAGGCGGATACGGTCAAGATATCCAACCTGCTGGCCCCCGGGTACCTGTTGGTCGGTCTGGGTGTGGACTACAAACCGGGCAAGCACTTCAGCCTATACCTCTCACCGGCCACCGCGAAGTTCACTTTCGTACTGGACCAGGACCTGGCGGATGCCGGCAACTTCGGGGTGGAGAGGGCGGTTCGCGGAGCGGACGGCCGCGTGGTGACGCCCGGCAGGAACGTGCTCTTCCAGATGGGCGCCTTCCTCAACATGACCTACCAGGCCGACGTGGCGAAGAACATCGCCTTCATGACGCGGTTGGACCTCTTCAGCAACTACCTGAAGGACCCTGCCAACGTGGACGTTAACTGGGAGATGCTGTGGACCTTCAAGGTGAACAGCTGGTTCGCGGCCACGCTCAACACAATGCTGATCTACGACGACGACATCAACATCTCCCGCACGGAGGATGGTGTCGCCAAGTTCGGTCCCACCACGCAGTTCCGCGAGACACTGGGCGTGGGCCTGAACGTGAAGTTCTGAGCGTGCCGTCAGCGCCGTGCACAGGGCCGCCATGAGGCGGCCCTGTTGCTTCAGTGCCGAGCCGGGGCGAACCGCCAGACGCCATGCACGGGTTCCACAAGGCCGTAGAGTGCCGGGTTGCCTTCGCGCCAGCGCAACTGGGCGGCATGCACCCGCACCGCGCCCGATGACCTGTTCCACGCGTAGGCCCGCAGGTGCAGCGCTCCCTTGCGCAGGAGCGCCCGGCTGATGGGCAGGGCCACTGCCACAGGTCCACGCTGGCCGGCATGCAGGCCGCACGACGCAGCGGAAGCACCACGGTAAACGACCGTGGTGTCCCTGCCATCCGTCATGCGGGTCCGCAGTTCGATGACCGCCTCGATGGCCGCGCCTCCCTCGTCCATGAGCGTGGCGTCCAGCACCAGTTCCAGCACATCGTTGCAGGTGCGTTCCGCGGGAAGCGCTGCGTCGAAGAGCACACCGTAAGCGCGCCCGGTCAGGTCCCACCCCCGCGGCCCAAGGCTGTCCGGGCCGGTCGCGGGCGGTTCCACCTGCCAGCCCGACGCAGGGGCGTCCGGTGTGGTGAGTGCCCATACCGCCGTGTCCACGATGCCTTGGCCGGTGCGGATGAACCGCATCACCTGGCCCTCCACAAGGTCTGTACGCGCGGCGAGCACCGGATGGGTGTGCTGTACCAGTGTGGGCAGAGCGCGGTCGGTGCTGTGGAAGAGGCCGAGCACCACCTCGGACGGGCGGCCACGGCGTAGGCTGTCCAGCAGGGCTGCCTGTCCGGGAAGCGAACGTAACCGCACGTAGCGCCCCCGTGCCGCTGCGAAACGCGGTTGCCGCTCCATGAGGTCCAGTACCTCGGGTGGCGCATCGAGCACGACCATGCGGTCCCCATGGGCGGCGCCGTCCACCGCCGCCTGCATGAAGGCTTCGTACTTGGACGTGAGGGCGGTAAGGTGGTGCTGCCGGGAGGTGAACAGGGAGATCGTGGCGGATACGGCCAGGACCAGCGCGGGCAGCATTCCCAGCAGCGGTCGCTCGGCGCGCAGGCCGCCCAGCAGGAGCGTGAGGGCGAACGGGAAGGCGAACACGAGCACGGAGTGCTGCAGCACAGGTGCGCGCCACACGCTGTATGCGAAGCCCAGCGTGGCGGGAACCACCGTCCACAGCAGCAGCAATGGCACGATTGGCAGGGCCGATCGCCGGTGCCGCCACCAGCCGGCCAGGGAGGCGGTCACCACCACGGTGGTGATGAGCGCCATGCCAGGCGATGCGTGCACGATCCACCAGACGTGGTCCGCAAACCAGTATCCGTCCGGCGGGGCAAGCCACTCCTGCAAGCCCCCAAGCCCGAATTGGTGCACCAGGATGGGGATGTTGGGGGTGTAGAGCAGCAGGCTGGCGGCACAGGCGAGCAGCCAGTTTCCGCGCCGTCCGCTGACGGCCACCACCAGGGTTCCGGCCATGATCAGGGCGGCCACCAGGGCAGCGAAGTGGTGCGTGAAGGCGCAGAGCGTGGCGGCGATCGCCGCGGCAACAAGGTGCTTCGTGCGGTGGCATGCGAGCCAGCGCGTGGCCTGGTCAGCCAGCAGGGCTGCGGTGGCCAGCCCGATGGCGTAGGGACGTGCGTATTGTCCGTAAAGCACGGTGTACTGCAGGGTTGCCATCAGCGCCGCCACCGCAAGTGCCGCGGAAGCGCCGGTCCATGCCAGCGCGAAGCGGTACATGAACAGGATCCCCGCCAGGGAGGCCGCGATGAACGGCAGTTGCACTAGGCCTTCGCCGCGGCCCACCAGTCCGGTCCACAGCCATTCCAGCACCTGAACGCCCGGTGGATGGGTATCCAGCTCGATCACACCGCGGCGGATGGTCTCGCCCAGGGTGGGGTAGAGGCGCACAAGGGCGCTGATCTCGTCATGCGAGAAGGGGATGGAGGGCCAGCCCAGCATCCGGAGCACCGCACCCCATACGAGCAGCACGACCAGCAGGCCACGGGCCCAGGGCGGCCCCGGCAACAGGCGCAGGTCGGCCGCCGCAAGGCGCATCCGCCACGAAGGCCGCTCACTGCCCACGGTCGATGTCACGCTGCACATCGCGCTGCTTGATGCTATCCCGCTTGTCATGCATCTTCTTGCCCTTGGCAAGGGCGATCTCCAGCTTGGCATACCCGCTTTCCGATAGGAAAAGGCGCACCGGAACGATGGTGATCCCGGCATCCTTCACCTTGCGCCGCAGCTTGGTCAGCTCCGTGCGCTTCAGCAGCAACTTGCGGTCGCGCCTGGGTTCGTGCACGAAGTGGATGTTGGTGCCGTAGGGGGCGATCTGCATGTTGCGAACTACAAGGTCGTCGCCTGAGAAGGTGCAGAATGCCTCGCTGATGGAGGCGCCGCCCGCCCGGATGCTCTTGATCTCGGAGCCCACGAGCACCATGCCGCAGGTGAAGCTGTCCAGCAGGTGGTACTCAAAGGACGCACGCCGGTTGCGGACGTCGATGGTGGGGACTCCCATGGCCTGCGAAGCTACGGCCCCGGGCGGTGGCGCATGGTGGCCTATCTTCGCGCACAGGCCATGACGACCGAACGCGCGGAGATGGTGGAGGTGCTTTGCGGTCTCCTGCGGGACCGGGTCGGTGGTCCCGTTGCCGAGGACACCGTTCTTGGCTCGCTTGGCCTCGACTCGCTGTCGGTCATCGAGCTCATGATGCAGGTGGAGGAACGCTATGGTGTGCGCATCCCCGTGGAAGGCATCGGCGCGGACGACCTTCGCGACCTGCGCTCACTGGCCGATTACGCCCTGCGCTACGTCAACTGAAGGCGGGATGGCAGTGTGGGTGCCGGACCTCCCGGCGATGCAGCGTCCCCTCTCCGGTCCGGATCATTTCCATTGGCTGGTGGACCGGGCCATGCGGAGGAACGGCCTGCCGGGCAATGTGTCCCGCATGTGGATCGAGCTGAGCCCCGCTGCGGTTCCAACGGATGTGGTGGCCTTCCTTCGTGACAGCCCCGTGGTGCGTCAGGTGGCGTGTGTGCGCTCGCATGTGCGCTGGCCCCTGGTGCCCCGCTGGTCGGCGTCCGCAGGGGCATCTGAGGTGGTTCACCTGCATCGGGCGGCCGATGCGGCGGCGTGGCTGCAGGCTCAGCAGTCCGCTGTGTACGCTCCCGGTGCGCTCATCCGGTTCGATGTGGTGGATGCACCGGGGTGCTGCAGGGTGCTCGTTTCCTTCCATCACACCTTGTTCGACCACGAGGGCATGCTGAACCTGCTGCGCGCTGTGGAGCAGGGCAGTTGGGACGGACCGCTGGTCCCCGCCGAGGATCGTGCTGATGCCCCGGGTGCGTGGCGCGAGGTGATCGCAAGTGCCGGCATGGCGTTCCGGACGTCGGGTCCCCGCCTGGGTTCATTGCTCGGGGCTGGCACACCGCGCGCACCACAGCCCCGCTATCGCACCCTGCGCTTCAGCGCGGGCGAAACGGCACGTATCGATGCCCACGGCAGGCGCATCGGTGCAGCGCTGGCGCGCAGCGCCCAGTTCATGGCGGCAGTGGCGCTGCTGGTGGATGAGGTGTTGGTGCGCCGCGGCAGGCCGCCACGCTACCTGTGGTTCTCCGCGCCGGTGGACCAACGCCCGCGCCACGCGCCCCCGCACCTGCTCACCAACGTCACCTCTTTCCTGTTCTTCCGATTGGACCGTGCGGACCTGCGGGATGCTCCCACCGCCGTAAAGGCGCTGAACCGCCAGCTGGTGGCGCAGGTGCGCGCCCGTTTTCCCCAGCGATACAGGTCGCTGCTGCGCGCCTTCCGGAGGATACCGGCCTGGCTGGCCGGTGCCATGGTGGACCTGCCCTCCCTGGGCCGGTGGAGCAGCTTCGGGTTCAGCGACCTCGGTGACCTCTCGCGGATGCCGGCCACCTGCGCCGGCCAGCCCATCACGGGCGTGGAGCACCTGCCCCCGGTGCCCGTGCCCCCGGGCCTCAGCGTTGTGGTTGGGCGGGAGGGAGGCGGCCTGCTGGTGGTGCTCGGCTACGATGCGGGCGTTCTTTCCCAGTCCGAGGTGGACACCATCGCCTCAGGCTTGCGCACCGCTCTTGTCGGTGACTGAGCCCACGTCCTTCGGATAGCCCAGCGCGTCGAAAACAGCCCCCCAGCGCTCGCGCACCATGCTCATGCGTTCAGGCGGGTAGCTGTATGTGTTCGTACGGTAACCGGCGTAGCTGCTTACCTCCGCCCGTATGTGCGGCCGTGCCTCCTCGAAGCCGCCGATGCCCAGTTCCCGGTAGGCCCGTTCCAAGGCGGCCTCCTCGTTGCCGATCAGGTCCTCGTAGCGCACCTCGGCCAGCTGGCCGGGTGGGATGCCTGCCTTGTCCCGGAAGAACTTGGCGAACATCAGCTCGTAGCTGGCCAGCAGGCTTTCCTCCAGTTCCTCCCCGCTCACATGCTGCATGGTCACCAGGGGCAGCGTGATACCGTAAAGCCTTTCGGTGCTGAAGAACACGCGGTAGGGGTCGCGCATGATGTGCAGGAACCGCGCATCGGGGAACACCTCCAGGATCTCTTTCACCCGGGCAAGGTTCTCGGGGCTCTTGAGTACGATCGGCCGGCCACCATGGCGCAGGGTGAGCTTCTGCATGAAGTAGCGCAGGGTGCGCTGCCAGTCCTGCCGCGCGGCATCATCCTCAAAAAGCACGTTCCTCCGGAAGACCTCCAGCATGCGCCGCGGGAAGTAGTAACCCGGGATCATCGTGCTCGGCGTCATGTTACCCAGCGAATATTCCGGTTCGGTGGGGAGGTCGATGCCCATGCGGAGATCGTCCATGGGGCGTTTTTCGGGCAGCGCCCTCGCATACATACGGCGCAGCAGCGGTGCCAGGGTGAGGTAGACCCATGGCATGAAGCTCTCCTTCACCGACAGGTAGCCGAACTGCGGGTCCTTGCCCACCAGGTAGTGCAGGTAGGTGGTGCCGCTGCGCTGGTGTCCGATGATGAAGAGGGGGGCGGTGACCTTGGTGCGCCGGATGCGCCGGTCGTACCGCAACCGCTCCCACCATACCACGGGCATGTTGATCAGCACCACCCATGTCAGCAGGATGGCCTTGGGGATGAAGGGCCAGGAGATGCCGCGTCCGTAGCGCCGCAGGATGCCCAGCCAGGTGCCCGCGTCCGCGCCCACGAGCGTTGTGGCGGAGAAGCTCAGGTAGCGTTCGCGTCCGATGTGGATCTTCACGGGGTGTTCGGTGGGGCTGGCGCAAATTTGGGACGATCCGCGCAGGCCGGCCACCTTCAGCATCTTCGCAGCCGTGTTCCATCAGGCCCCGCCCCGCCTCCTGCTCCTGCTCGTTGCGTCCGCATGGGCGCTGGTGGCCGGTGCTCAGCGTACGCGCGTGGCCGGTGTGGTGCTGGATGCACGCACCGGTGAAGCATTGCCCTTTGCCAATGTGGGCTTCGTCGGCGGGCCGGAAGGCACCGTCACGGATACCGCGGGGGCTTTCCTTCTGGTTTCCGAGCGGCGCCGCGACAGCCTCCAGGTGTCCATGACGGGCTACATCACCCGCCGATGGCCCTTGGGCAGGGGTGGCGGGGAGGGTCTCTACCTGGAGCTTGAACCGGCCAGTGAGGTGATGGCCGAGGTGCTGGTGCGGCCGGGGGAGAACCCCGCTTTCGCCATCCTGCGCCGCGTGGTGGCCGCAAAGCCCCGTATCGCGCCGAGGTTCGCGTCCGCCTACGAGCTCGTGGTTTACGACAGGGTGCGCTTCGATCTCAACAACTTCAGCGACCGCATCAAACGCAACCTGCTGCTCCGTCCATTTGATTTCCTCTGGGACGGCATTGATACCACCGCGGAGGGCGTGCGCTACCTGCCCATCCTGCTCGCCGAGCAGCAGCAGGTGCGCTACCACCGCGCCGACCCGCCCGCGGACCGTACCGTGCTGCTGGGAAGCCGCACCTCCAAGTTCTTCCGGGCGCGCCGCATCATGGAGTTCGTGCAGGACATGTACGTGGAGCCGGACATCCACGAGGAACAGGTCACCATCCTGGACCGCAGCTTCCCGAGCCCCATCAACGACCATTTCCAGCGCGCCTACCGGTATCTGCTGCACGACAGCCTGGTGCTGTGCAACGGTCACACCTGCCACCGCATCACCTACAGGCCGCGCGTGGCGGCGGATGCAGCCTTCACGGGCGAATTGCTGATCGATACGGTTAGCCATGCCGTGGTGCGCGCCGACCTGGCCTTCAGCATCGCGGCCAACGTCAACTTCGTCCGCCATTACCGCATCCGGCAGCATCACGCCCCGGGGCCGGGAGGGCGCTGGTTCATGCGGCGCAGCGAAGTGCTGGCCGACTTCACCGTGGTGGAGAATGACGCCGACATGACGGGGTTCTTCGGGCGCAAGCTGAGCGTGGTGAGCGGTGTGGTGTTGGATGCCCCGCGCAGCGATGAGCACTACCGCGTTCCACCGCCGGACCCCGAGGTCGACAGTGCCTACCACCGGGATGGTCGCTTCTGGGAGTCCGTGCGCCCCGAGGCGTTCGGTGAGGAGGAGGAGCGGGTGGTTGCCATGGTGGACCGCATGAACGCCGATCCACGCTGGCGGCGGCGGGAGGGGGCGCTCCACATGATCGCTGAAGGCTGGCTCCCGGTGGGTAAGGTGGATGTGGGCAATGTGTACACCTTCTTCAGCACCAACTCCCTGGAGGGTGTGCGTGGCAAGCTCGGGTTCCGCACCACGGAGCGGTTGTCCGCCGCATGGGGGGGCTCTGGCCATGTCGCCTATGGCCTTGACGATGCGCGGGCCAAGGGTGCCCTTTCGCTGTGGTGGAGACCCCGAAGTGCTTCCGGCCACCGTGTGCTCGGTGGGGGGCTGGACCTCTGGGACGACCTGGTCCAGCCGGGTCGTAGTCCCAGCCTGCTTCCGCTGGACCATGTGCTCGCCGGCTTCGTGCGCCTCTCAGGAAGTGATCCCCGCTGGTACCGGCGACTGGTGGAGGGCTACGCTGAGCGCCGCGGCCCGGCCGGGCTTTCGCTGCGCCTGGGGGTCTTCACCGAGCGCACCGCCGATGCCCTGGGCCCATTCCCCGTGGTGGAGGGCACCGACACGCTGGGGCTGGCCTCCGTGGATGTCGCCGGCACGCGCATCGGGCTGCGGTGGTCCCCGGGTACGATGGGTCGCAATGCCGCGTTCGACGACCTGCGGAAGGGGCTCTTCACGCCGCGCCTGCCGGAGGTTACCCTTGAGGCCACCATCGGGGTGAACGGCTTTCTCGACGGCAGTGTGGACCTGGTGCGGTTGCGCCTGCGGCTGGACCATCGGCAGCGCCTGGCACGTTGGGGTTATCTGGATGTGCTGGCGGAGGGAGGAATGCTTTCCGGGGATGTGGCCTATCCGCTGCTGTTCCACCCCAACAGCGACCCCTTCCTGTTCTATGATGTGCGGTCCTTCAACCTCATGAACTTCCTGGAGTTCACGGCCGACCGCTACGCCGCCCTCCACATGGAGCATCACCTGGAGGGATTCCTGCTGAACCGTGTGCCCCTGCTGCGCCGCATCAAGTTGCGCGAGGTGCTGGTGGCACGGGTGCTTGTTGGTACCCTGCGTGATGCCAACCGCAACGGGCCGGTGCCGCTTCCGGTCGGACTCGATGCCCCGCGTGGTCCGTATGTGGAGCTCGGGTTCGGGCTGGAGAACATCCTCAAGGTGGCCCGGGTCGACCTCGTGTGGCGCCTCTCGGAACTGGATGATGCCGATGTCCTGCCGTTCGTGGTGAAGCCTTCCTTCTACTTCAAGTTCTGAACCGTCCATGAGCCGCTGGCTTGATGACCTGGCGCACGCCGTGCTTCGCAGGACCGCACAGGTCCGGTACACGCCGGCGGAGATCCGGTCCACGCATCTGCATGCCGACGGGGTGGCCGCACGCCTCGCTGAGTGGGCGGGTACTGGCCCCCGGTCGCTGGTCTCACTTGGGCAGAACTGCTCCACCTCCTGGTACATCAAGGCCGCCGGGGCCAAGCAGGCATCGTATCCGTTCGACTGGCTCGCGGTCAGCCCGGCCCTCGTGGAGCATGTGTTGGATGATGACTTCCGCACCTTTTTGGATCGCGCGCGCATGATCCCGCTGTGGACCGATGCCGGACACAAGGATTACCACCGCAGCCTATTCGGCCATCGCGATCCGCGGACCTTCGCGCGGGACCATGCCTACTACGTGCGCTGCGTGGAGCGGTTCAGGGAGCTGCTTTGCGGGAACAGGCCGGTGCTCTTCATCACCACCGTGGTGAACGAGCATGCCAAGCGCAAGCGCCTTGCGGGGGGATTCCGGCCCGCGTTCCGGCTGCCCCGTCCGCAGGACCCCTCCCATTTCGCGGGGGTGATGGACCGCCTGCGGGCCCGCCAGCCGCTGGCACGCTTCCTGTTCATTGAGCAGTACACGGAGCGGCCCTTCCACCTCGAGCTGGTCCATGAAGATCACCGCATGGCCTGGGTGCGGCATGACGCCCGGGGCCGAAGCACCGGCGCCCGTTATGTGGACCTGCTGGATGATGCGGTGATGCGCAGGCTGCTTGCTGCCGTGGTGGGGTAAGTTTGCACCATGTCCGGTCTTTTGAGCTGCCTCGCACTGGTGTCCGCACTGTGGGTGCCCTCAAGGGCCGTTCCGGTGGTCGCACAACAGGAGGGTGACCTGTTGCAGGACATCCGGCGCGATGTGGGTGCCGTGTTCACGGATGAGGCGCTCTGCGACCGCTACGTGGAGCGCTTCGACCGGGTGGGTCGATCGGGCAGTGCGCTGTTGCTCGGCTACCAGGGCGCTGTGCGCATGGCCAGGGGCCGGCATGCCTTCGATCCGGTGAGCAAGCTGGTGCATTTCAACGGCGGCCGCTCCATGCTCGAGGAGGCCATCAAACGCGACCCTGCGAACCTGGAGCTCCGCTTCCTGCGCCTGAGCATCCAGGTGAACGTGCCCTCCATCGTGGGTTACGATGACAACAAGGCGGAGGACCTGGCCCTTGTGGAGGCGCGACTGCCCCATGTGAAGGACCAGGCGCTGAAGGAGCGTGTGACCCGGTTCATCGCACGGAATCGTGCCGAGGGCAAGTTGTGATCATGCGCATCGGTCTGCAGACCTGGGGCACGGAGGGTGATGTGGCGCCTTTCCTGGCGCTGGCCGGTGGCCTGCGCCAGGCGGGCCACGCGGTGACCCTGCTTGTGACGGCGATCGATGACCGCGACCACGGTCCGCGGGCCCGTGAGCTGGGTATCGCTTTCCAGCAGGTGGGCGGTCCGTTCGGCCATGGCACCGATCCCTATGCGCTCACAGCTTCGCACCGGCCGACGTGGCAGCTTCGTGCGCTGCTGCGACGCTTCCATGAGCCGTTTGCCGCCGAACTGCTTGAGGCGGGCGATGCCTTGTGCAGCGACCATGACATCGTGGTGGGGCACATGCTGAACCGCACCCTGCACTCCGCGGCACTTACGCATGGCACACCCCGTGTCGCGGTGGCGTTCTCCCCCCAGGCCATTCCCGGGTCCAGGCCTCCGCTCGCACGGTCGCTCGGGCCGTTGCTGGATGCTGCCCTTTGGCGGTTGGGCGATGCGGCCATGACGCACATGTTCTATCCCCGGAGCACGCAGTTGCATGCGCGGCGCGGTCTGCCGACCGTGCGCAGCTTGTTGAATGAAGTGTTCCGTTCACCGGTCCTGAACCTTGTGGCCGCCAGTCCGGTACTTGTTCCTGTGCCGGATGACGTTCCGTGCACCCGGGTCACCGGTGCCTGGGCCGGAGAGGCTGCAGGTCCGCCTGTCGATGCAGCGGTCCTGGGCTTTCTCGCGTCAGGCCCGCCACCGGTGTACCTGACCTTCGGGTCCTGTGCGGCGTATGCGCCCCAGGCTGCATTCGATCTGCTGGCGGGGGCTGCGCGGCTCGCCGGTGTGCGGGCGATCGTGCAGGTGGACGGGCCCCTTGCCCTTTCCGCCCCCACACGCGACCTCCTGGTGGTGTCCCGTACCCGCCACGCCACGGTAATGCCCCGTTGTGCGATGGTGGTGCATCATGGCGGCGCGGGAACGGTGCATGCCGTGGCCAGGGCCGGAGTTCCCTCCGTGGTGGTGCCGCACGCCTTCGACCAGGCATGGTGGGCCGACCGCCTTGTGGCGCTCGGCACTGCGGCCTCTCCATTGCCGCGGTACCAGGCTACTCCGGCGCTGCTCGCAGAACGGATCCGGCAGACCTGCGCCGATCGGGTCATGGCGGAAAGGGCCCGTGAAGTGGCGCACCGCATGAGGGGCGAGGATGGTGTCGCTGACGCAGTGCAGGCCATCGGTGCGTTGCGCCCCGTTGGACGGCCCTTCAGCCCAGTGCCACGTCGAGGATCATCATCACGATGAAGCCGCCGATTAATCCCAGCGTGGCGATGTCGGTGTTCTTGTCGAGCTGCGTCTCAGGGATCACCTCCTCGACGACCACGTAGATCATGGCCCCTGCGGCGAAGGCGAGCGCGAACGGGAGGATGGGCTGCATCCAGAGAACGGCCATGGCCCCTATGACGCCGGCCACGGGTTCCACGATGGCGCTGAGCTGGCCATAGAAGAAACTGCGGGTGCGGCTCACGCCCAAGCGCCGCAGGGGCATGCTGACAGCGATGCCCTCCGGGAAGTTCTGCAGGCCGATGCCGATGGCCAGCGCCACTGCCCCGGCGGTGGTCGCCTCAGGGATGCCCGCTGCCACACCACCGAACAGCACGCCCACCGCCAGCCCCTCGGGGATGTTATGGAGGGTGATGGCCAGGATCAACAGCGTGCTCCGCCGCCAGCTGGTGTCCGGCCCCTCCTTCAGGCTGGGGTCGAAGTTGATGTGCAGGTGCGGCACGTACTTGTCCAGCGCGAAGATGAAGAGTGCCCCGGCCGCGAACCCGATAGCCGGGGGAAGCCATTCCGCGAAGCCCATCCGGGCGCTCATTTCGATGCTTGGTGCGAGCAGACTCCAGAAACTTGCGGCGATCATCACGCCGCCGGTGAAGCCCAGCATGCCGTCCAGCCACTGGCGGGAGAGGTCCTTGAACAGGAACACCACCGCCGCTCCGGCGGCCGTGACCAGCCACGTGAAGGTTGTGGCGATGAGGGCGCCCCAAACGGGGTCGATCGCGGCAAAGAAGGTGAGGATATCGTTCATGGTCGTTCCGGTGCGGTGAGCAGGTGTGAGGCCACGTGGGCACTGAGGTCGCAGCCGCCGCCGCGCCATGTGAGCTGCAGGCTGCCATCGAACTCCTGGCGCGCGGCGAGCGTGAACACGCGGCCGATGGAAAGCCCTTTGTCGTCCAGCAGCCTGAGCAGGGCGTCGCTGCCGTCCTTCACGGCCAGCAACCGCAACCGCTGGCCAACGGCCGCGCTCGCGAGCTCCATCGTCGCGCGCTTGGGCATGCGGCCCTCCCGGTCTGGGATGGGATCGCCGTGGGGATCGAAACGCGGATGGCCGAGGTAAGCCTCCAGGCGTTCGATCAGCTGGTCGCTGCTCACATGTTCGAGCTGCTCGGCCACTTCGTGCACCTCATCCCAGGCGAAGCCCAGCCGCTCCACCAGGAAGGTCTCCCACAGGCGGTGCCTACGCACCAGGGTCAGGGCATGGCGCCGGCCCCGAGCGGTGAGCGTTGCGCCGTGGTAGGGCGCATGGTTCACAACGCCCTTGGCGGCCAGCTTCTTCAGCATGTCGGTCACGCTGCTCGAGCGGGTGCTCAGCCTGCCGGCGATGTCCTTCGTGAAGGCCTGTCCACCATCGGCCAGCAGGCCATGGATGGCCTTGATGTGGTCCTCCTCACTGCGGGTGAACATGCGACAAACATAATCTTTTATTTAGGCAAGTCTAAACTTGTGCGCGGGCGCCCGCGGGTCATGCCGCGTCGAACGGGCCACGTCTACCTTTGCCTTGCGATGTACACGCTTCTTCGCCCGTTGTTGTTCAGCCGGCCGCCCGAGCAGGCCCACCACCTCACCTTCCGCATGCTGGAGATCGCCTCCCGGGTACCTGGTGCGCTCGCCCTTGCGGGTGCTTCGAAAGCTCCAGCCGCTGCTGCCGTGGAGGTGATGGGGTTGCGCTTCCCCTCGCCGGTCGGCCTGGCCGCAGGCATGGACAAGGATGCCAAGCACGTCGACGCGCTGAGCGCGCTCGGCTTCGGGTTCATCGAGATCGGCACGCTGACTCCCGTGGCCCAGCCCGGCAACGACCAACCCCGCCTTTTCCGCCTGCCCGCCGACCGCGCGCTGATCAATCGCATGGGCTTCAATAACGGCGGGGTGCAGGCGGCAGTGGAACGCCTGCGGAAGCGCAAGCCCGGGGTCATCGTGGGCGGCAACATCGGCAAGAACAAGGCGACGCCCAATGAGCAGGCGATCAATGACTATGTGAAGTGCTTCGATGCGTTGTACCCGGTGGTGGACTATTTCGTGGTGAACGTGAGTAGTCCAAACACCCCTGGCCTGCGCGCATTGCAGGACAAGGAGCCCCTGCTGGCCATCCTCACCCGCCTGCAGGCCCTCAACTCCGCTCGCGCCAACGGCGGTTCTCGGAAGCCCATCCTCCTGAAGATCGCCCCGGATCTGACGGAGGCCCAGCTGGACGACGTGGTGGCCGTTGTGCAGGTGAGCGGTATCGCGGGGGTGATCGCCACCAACACCACCATTTCGCGCGAAGGCCTGCGCACGCCGCTCGGCGAGGTGGAGGCCATGGGGGCGGGTGGGGTTAGCGGTGCACCGGTGCGCATGCGCAGCACCTTGGTGGTGCGGTACCTGCGCGACCGACTGCCGCGCCCCATCGTCATCATCGGTGTGGGCGGCATCGATTCCGCAGGGGCGGCGATGGAAAAGATCGAGGCGGGCGCGGACCTCGTGCAGGTTTACACGGGGCTCATTTATGAGGGACCCGCGCTGGTGAAGCGCATCAACCAGGCCTACGCCCGATGGAAAGCGTGAAACTGATCGAATGTCCGCGGGATGCGATGCAAGGCATCGTGCCCTTCATCCCCACCCAGGTGAAGGTGTCCTACCTCAACACCCTGCTGCAGGTGGGCTTCGATACCATCGACATCGGCAGCTTCGTAAGCCCAAAGGCCATCCCGCAGCTGGCGGACACCGCCGAGGTGCTCGCGGGGATCGACCGTGCCGGCTCACGCAGCAAGCTGCTGGTGATCGTGGCCAACGAGCGCGGTGCCGAGGAGGCGGTGAAGCAGGAGGCGGTCAACTACCTGGGCTATCCGTTCAGCATCAGCGAGACCTTCCAGCAGCGGAATACGAACACGAGCATCGAGGGGTCGTGGGGCCGCATCGCGCGCATTGCGGAGCTTACGCGGAACGCCAGCAAGGAGCTGGTGGTGTACATCAGCATGGCCTTCGGTAATCCCTACGGCGATCCATGGAACGCGGATGTGGCCCTGAATTGGACGGAACGGCTGGCACGGGAGCTCGGCGTGCGTGTCATTGCATTGAGCGATACCGTTGGCGTGGCGCGCCCGGAGGATATCACTGCGCTGTTCTCGGCGCTTGTGCCGGCACTGCCGGGGGTAGAGCTCGGTGCGCACCTGCACTGCAGTCCGGATAACTGGCCTGCCAAGACCCGGGCCGCTTGGGCGGGTGGCTGCCGGCGGTTTGATGGGGCGATCAAGGGCTACGGCGGATGTCCCATGGCCGAGGACGAGCTGGTAGGCAATCTGCAGATGGAGCTCTTCGTGCGCAGCCTTGAGGAGCATGGTATCCGCACGGGCCTCGATCTGCTGCAGCTGGACCGTGCGGTGCAGCAAGCGGCGGGGGTATTCCCGTGAGTCCGTGCTCGCGGCTTCCGTTCGGTCCTATTTCGTCGGTCCCAGCACCATCGAGCCGAAGGCATCCCAGTCCCAGGTTCCGTGGAACCAGCAATCGCCGTGGCTGTATACCAGCTTCAGGTTGTAGGCGGCGAGGACCACGAAGACCGTGATGGGCACAACGCGTCCCCAGCGTTCCAACGCCAAACGGGCCCATGCCGCGACCGGTAGGGCGAACAGGGCGAGGTATTCCACCATGGTACGGCTGCCGAAGCCACAGCCGAAATGCCACACCCACCAGGATGCGCCCAAGTAGCTCACCGCCAGCATTGCAAGCAGCGATGCGGCGCCGGTCGCGCGGTCACCCGAACGCCATGTGCTGAGCGCGGCCACCACCACCAGGCCGTAGAAGGGGGTGTAGCTCAGGAGCCCATTCTGCGGGGCGAACCAGAACTCCAGCAGCCGCGGTTCCGCCCAGTGGGTGAAGCCTTCGTTCACATAGGGCCAGGTGATGGCCGATCCGAAGGTGTGCCGCCAATAGGCCATCTGTGGCGCCCAGATGAGCAGGGCGCCCAGGGCTACTAGCGGCGTCCTGTGGGGGCTGAGGGAGCAGGCACGCTGCCAGCCGGCTTGCATGCAGTCCGCTCCGGCGAACGGAACGGCCAGCAGAAAGACCGCGTTGGTGGGCCTCACCAGGATGATCCAGCCGGCGGTGATGCCGATCGCCGCCTGCAACCAGGCCGACCTGCTGCCCTGTGACCAGCGGTCGAAAAGGAATAGGAGCAACGCGAACAGGAAGAAGGAGTATACGTGCGACATGCCTGGGTCGCCGATGGTGTAGAAGTACAGGTTGCTCCCCCCATACAGCGCCAGCAGGCACCATGCGACGAGCCGGTCATCGTGCCGCCGGCGGAGCACCTGGAACAGCAGCAGCAGGCCCAGCGAGAGGTAAAGGGAGGCGGCCACGTCCACGATGCATCGGTCCACCGGTCCATAGGGTTCGTTCGGCAGGCCCAGAAGGTGCGCCATGGCGTGCCCGGCGAGGTAGATGGGGCATTGCAGGAGGGCGACCCCGCT
>CAZUNW010000008.1:21249-25687 GCA_964621425.1 uncultured Chryseobacterium sp.
GTGTACTTGGTGACCACCAAGCCCCTGGCCGTGTCCAGCGCAAAGCCGCGACCCGTGAGCGCATCCAGGCCGGTGGGAAAAGCGCGTGCGTCGAACCCATAGACCAGTGCAGCGGGCAGGTACACGAAATACCCGCCACGATCGGCCCAGAGCTCCCCGTGGTAGGAGAGGGGGGCTGAATGGCTGTGCCTGTTCAGGGCCAGGAACACATTCAGACCCGTGAACAGGAGCAGGGCCAGGACGATGGTCTTCGGCCTCATCTCGTGGTCCGCAAATTAGCCGTGCTAGGCGAGCTGGCGCTGCAGTTCGATCACCGTGATCTCGGGCGGCATGCCCACACGCCCCGGGAATCCGATGAAGCCGAAGCCCCTGTTCACATAGAGCTGCTGCCCATCCTCCTCGTAATGACCGGCCCAGTGCTTGTACACCCATTGGGCGGGGCTGTAGGTGGATCCTCCGAGCTTCACGCCCATCTGTGCCCCATGCGTGTGGCCGCTCAGCGTCAGGTCGATGCCGGTGCCCTTGACCTGGTGGTCCCAGTGGGTGGGGTCATGGCTGAGGAGGATGCGGAACGGAAGCGCCTCCGTTCCCTGAAGGGTGCGCCCGAGGTTGCCATACTGCTGGAAGCGGTGCCCCCAGTTCTGTACACCCAGCAGGCCGATGCGTTCCCCGTTCTCATCGATCACGGCATGCTCGTCCAACAGCAGCCGGAAGCCCATCTCCGCATGGATGGCCTTCAGCCGTTCCAGGTTGGCCGCCTTGTCCGATGCGCTGCTCCAGCGCGGGTAGTCGCTGTAGTCGTGGTTGCCGAGCACGGAGAACTTGCCCAGCCTGGCTTGGAGGCCTGCGAACTCGGCGATGAAGGGCTCAGCCTCGTCGGCATAGTCGTTCACCAGGTCGCCGGTGAACACGATGAGGTCCGGCCGCTCGGCATTGATGAGCGCGACCCCCGCACGCACCAGGGCCGGATCGCCTCCGAAGCTGCCCAGATGCAGGTCGCTGATGTGCACCACCCGCAGGCCATGGAACGCCTGCGGCAACTTTGGTGAGCGCACGGGGACGCGTGCCACGTTGAACCGGCTGCGGCCCTTCGTCACCCCATAGAGCACGGCTGTGAAGGGGATGGCCGCGAGGACCAGGCCCAGCTGGCTCAGGAAACGCAGCCGGGTGATCCGCTCACCCGCCGGCCCGGAGTCCCCGGGCATCACCTTGGACCAACCCCAGCGCGCCACGTGCAGCAGGTCGTCCATCCCGTGGAAGACGACCAGCACCAGCTTCGGAAGAAAGAACAGCAGGAACAGGGCCACCAACGAGAAGGCCCAGCCGTGGTCACGGCGTGCGTTGGTGGCCTGCATCGCCACCACCGCGTGGATGAGCATCGCCAGGATGCCGATGGAAACGATCCAGTACAGGGAGCGGGAGATGCGCCGCACCACGGGGTTGTGCTCCCACAGCGCAGTGTTGAGACCCTTGTAGGCGTAGATGTCCACAAGGATGAGCACCGCGAACAGGATGATCGAAGTCCAGAGGAAGGACGGTTTCACCGCGCAAAGGTATCCCTGCGGGGGTGCGGAGCTCCTTTTGCATCGGGGGATGTGGGACACGGATCCCGCTATCTTGCGCCCTGAAATGCTCCGTTGTTCCAACTCTGTTGCGCCTTTCATGGTGCTGTTCCTGATGCTGCCCGCTGCGGTCCAGGGGCAGTTCTGGGAGCACACCTACGGCGGTTACGGCAGCGACAGGCTGGCACAGGTCGCCGCGTTGGACGACGGGACGTTCGTTGTGGTCGGTTCCACCGGCAGCTTCGGTCCCGGTGGCGGCGATGCCTATATCCTGCACCTGGATGCCTCGGGAGGCATCCTCGCATCCACGGTGCTGGGTGACATCGGAGTGGATGCCGCCTGTGGGGTGGCATGCAAGGGCCCGTTCTTCGCCGTCGCAGGCATTGGTACCGACCCCATCACGGGAGACTACGCCATCACCATCACCGGGATGGAGGCCGGGGCAGGTGTGCTCTGGACGCGCAGCTATGGCACCACCGACTGGGACCTGGGGGTTGCCGTTGCGGCCCTCCCTGCGGCATGGGCGGTGCTGGGTCACTCCTATGCCACGGGTGCTGGCGACGCGCGCATTCTGCTTATCGATGATGCCGGTGATGAGCAGGCGGCGATGACCTGGGGCGGACCGGATGATGATGTGCCGAGCGCCATCCGTGCGGATGACCTGGGCCAGCTGTTCGTCGCAGGCACGAGGGAGGCCCAGGTTCGAGATGTCGCCTTCCTGCTCAAGCTGGATGCCTCTCTTAACGAGGCCTGGTCTGTTGAACTGCCATCGGACAGCAGCGAGCGGGCGCATGGACTTTGCCTGTTGGCCAATGGCGATGTGCTCTTGGTTGGCAGCACGCGCGAGGCCAGTGCCGAGCTGCGGATGTTCCTGGCCCGCTTCAGTCCGCAGGGTGCCCTGCTCTGGAAGGAGGTTGTCGGGCAGGTCGACGATTTCGAGGCCTTTGATGCGGTGCAGCGGCCCGATGACGGCCTGGCCGTTATCGGCTACACGAAGGCCTTTGGGCAAGGGGGGCGTGATATGTACCTGTTGCTCACGGATGCCGGCGGTGCGTTCGAGCAGGGCCTCACGTTCGGTTCTGCAGCGAATGAGGATGGCCGCTCCATCTGCCTCACCCCTGACGGATACCTGTTCGGGGGGACCACGGAAGGCTACGGGCCTGGTCCGGCCGCCTTCCATGTCATCCGCACCAATGCGGCCGGTTCCACGGAAGGAGCGCCTGTGCTGCCCGTGTTCGATCCGGTCGGCATGGCCGAACCGCCCATCGCTCCCTCTGCCGTTTACCCTGTGCCGGTGGCTTCCGGCGGCGAACTGCGGTTGCGCGAGGATGTGACCAAGGCCACAGGATGGTGGCTGTCCGATGCTGCGGGCCGCCCGGTGTCCTCCGGTGACCTGGACCCAACCGACCGCACGCTGCACATCGGCCTGCTGCGGGAAGGTGTATATGTGCTGCACCTGTCGGGCGGATCCGGCCCGGAGCAGGTATTCCGGATACCGGTGGTGGGAGCCCGATGAAGACCGTGTTGCTGCTGCACCAGATCGCCGGTGCCATCGCCTTGGGCGCCGCACCGCTCGCCATACTTGTGAGCAAGGGCGGCCAGTGGCACCGACGGTGGGGCCTGGCTTATTTCTACGCCATGGTGGTGGTTTGCGCCACGGCCCTGTTGGCATGTATTTGGCGCCCCAACCCGCTCATGGCCCTCGTGGCCCTGTTCAGCTTCCATCTGTCCGCCACCGGATACCGCGGGCTTTACCTCAAGGGGCTCCACAAAGGCCAGCGCCTGGGCCGATGGGACCTGCTGATGCACGGCTCCGCCGGGCTGGTGAATACGGCACTGCTACTCTGGGGTGCCGTGCACCTGTTCCACGGTGACCGTGGTCCTGCTGCCGTCATCTTCACCGTGTTCGGTGCGATCGGCTGCGCATTGGTCATCGCCCAGCTGCGCCGGTTCCTCCGCACGCATCATGACAAGCAGGAGTGGCTTTACGCCCACATGAGCGGCTTTCTGGGTAGCTACATCGCCACGGTATCCGCCTTCAGCGCCGTGAACCTCGACCTGATCAGCCCGGTCTGGCTGCAGTGGCTGTGGCCCTCGCTGGTCGGGGTTCCCCTGCTCGCGGGCTGGGTGCGGTACACCCGCGCCCGCTTCGACCGCGGCGAGCGGCCGCGCTTCCTTGGGCGACAGCGGATCCCCTGATCCCGGCCATGCCACCCGGAGGGGTACCTTTGTGGGATGCCCGCGCAATGCGTGTTCTCGGTGGACGTGGAGGAGTGGTTCCACATACTCGACGTGCCCTCCACGCCGCCCATGGGCCAATGGGACGCGATGGAGTCGCGCGTGGAGGCCTCGTTCGGGCGCATGCTCGACGTGTTCGCCGAGAAGCGGGTGCGCACCACCCTCTTTTTCCTGGGGTGGGTGGCCGAGCGTCATCCGCAGCTGGTGCGTGAGGCGGCTTCACAGGGCCATGAGATCGCATCGCACGGCTATGCGCACGAGCTCGTCTACAAGCACGACCGCCGGCACTTCACCGAGGACGTGCGGCGGGCCAAGGCCGTCATCGAGGATGCGGCCGGGGTAGAGGTGCGCGGTTACCGCGCACCGGGCTTCAGCGTGACGCGCGACACTCCCTGGTTCTTCGAGACCCTCGCAGAGACCGGCCATGCCTACGACAGCAGCATCTGGCCAGGCAGCCGCAACCATGGCGGTTGGCCGGGCGCCCTGCCCGTGCCGCATGTGGTGCCAACGGCCAAGGGCGACATCGTCGAGTTCCCCATCAGCCTGGGCAACGCTTTCGGCCGCGACCTGTATTTCTTCGGGGGAGGCTACCTGCGCTTCTTCCCGTACCCGGTGATCCGTGACCGTGCCGCCGAGGC
>CAZUNW010000008.1:25697-27852 GCA_964621425.1 uncultured Chryseobacterium sp.
GACCGTGCCCGGGCCGTGCTCGCCCAAGGTCGCCCGGTGGTCTTCTACCTGCATCCCCGCGAGGTGGACCCGGCCCATCCCCGTTTGCCCATGAGCGCGCGCCGCCGGTTCATGAGCTATGTGAATCTTGCCACCACCGAGCCCAAGATGCGCCGCCTGTTCGACGACCTGCCCATGACCACCTTCGGCGAGCTGCTCGACGCCGGCGTGGACCACCTCCCGCGCCAGGTCGCATGAGCACGCACCGCAAGGCGCTCTTCCTGTACACGGAGCTCGCGCCCTACTTCCTGGCATGCGTTGAGCGCCTGGTGCGCGACCACGACATGGAGGTGCACATCGTGCGCTGGCCGGTGAACCGCGAGGCGCCCTTCACCCTGCGTTTCGCCGATCGGGTGAAGGTGTACGAGCGGGATGCCTGCGACGATCAGGCACTCATGCGTCTCGTGCACCACCTCGCGCCCGACATCGCCTTCGCCAGCGGCTGGGTCGACAAGGGCTACCTGAAGGTGTGCCGTGCCCTGCACAAGGCGGGCATCCCCACGGTGATGTGCAGCGACACGGCCTGGCGGGGCGATGCCCGCCAATGGGCCGCGGTGGGTGCCTCGCGCCTCTGGCTCTCGCGCACCTTCAGCCATGCCTGGGTCACCGGGGAGGCGCAGGCGCGCTACGCCCGCCACCTCGGCTTCCCGGAGCTCAACATCCGCCGCGGCTTCTACAGTGCCGACACCGCCCGCTTCCTGCCCCTGGGCGACCGGCTCCTCGCGCAACGTGTTGACCGCTGGCCGCACCGCTTCCTCTGCGTGGCCCGCTACATCCCCACCAAGGGCCACCAGCTGCTCTGCGACGTGTTCGCGAAGCTCTGCGACGAAGGTGTGGCCGGTGACTGGGAGCTGTGGATCGCCGGCACGGGCGAACTGCACGAGGAGGTCATGCATTCCTCCTCCGGCCGCCATGCGCGCATCCGTCACCTGGGCTTCGTGCAGGCGGACGACATGGCGAAGGTGGTGGAGCAGTGCGGCGTGTTCGTCCTGCCCAGCACCTACGAGCCCTGGGGCGTGGTGGTGCATGAGCACGCCTGCGCCGGTCTCCCCTTGCTGCTGAGCAGTGCGGTTGGCGCGGGGGAGCGCTTCCTGGATGAGACCACCAACGGGCATCGCTTCATCGCGGGTGATGCGGGTACGCTTCGCACCATGATGCACATGCTGACGCTGAGCAGCGATGCCGAGCTGCGCGCCATGGGCGAACGGAGCCGCGCGTTGGGTGCGCAATGGACGCCCTCGGAGTGGTCGCGCGTGTTCATCGACTGGTACCTGCCCGGTTACAAGGCGGGCGGACCCGTGCGCAGCCTGGCCAACCTCGTGGATCATCTGCGTGACAAGGTGGATCTGCATATCGTGACCACCGATACCGACTACACGGAGGCCACGCCCTATGCGGGTGTCGCGCCCGATCGCTGGACCGTGATGCCCGGCGGCGAGAAGGTCTGGTACGCCTCGCGCACCGGCATGAACGCTGCCACCTGGCGCAAGCTGCTCGGCGAAGCTCCCTGGGCCACGGTGTACATCAACGGGATGTACTCGCGCTGGTTCAGCGTGCTGCCGCTGTGGCTGTTGAGGGGGACCGCCCAGCGCCGCGTGGTGGCCGTGCGCGGCATGCTGGCGGCCGGTATGATGAAGCACGGCGCGCTGAAGAAACGTGCCTTCCTCGCGGCGATGCGCCTGTTGGGCTGCTACCGCGGCGCCGTGTTCCAGGCCACCAATGCCGAGGAGGTGGAGGATGTGAAGCGCTGGATCGGCAAGGATGCGGAGGTACACCTGGTGCCGAACCTGGGGCGCCGCGCGCACGCCACCGGGCCCCCGAAGCGCGACAAGCGTCCCGGCGAGCTGCGGCTGGTGAGCGTGGCGCGCATCGCGGTGGAGAAGAACACCCTGTTCGCCATCGAATGCCTGAAGCACGTGAAGGGCTCCGTGACCTTCGACCTGTACGGGCCCATCTATGATGAGGCCTACTGGGCGAAGTGCCTGGAGGCCATCGCCCAGCTGCCGCCCGGTATCACGGTGAGGCACAAGGGAACGGCCGCGCCGGAGGAGGTGCCCGGCGTCTTCGCGCACTACCATGCCCTGTTCATGCCCAGCCAGGGCGAGAACTTCGGCCA
>CAZUNW010000009.1:0-1157 GCA_964621425.1 uncultured Chryseobacterium sp.
CAAGTACACCAAGGGTGCCCGGGTGTGGGACGTGGTGGCCAAGTGCGACGTGGCACTGCCCTGCGCCACGCAGAACGAGCTGGATGGCAAGAACGCCAAGGACCTCGTGAAGAAGGGCGTGAAGTACGTGGCCGAGGGCGCCAACATGCCCACCACCCCGGAGGGCATCACGGTGTTCCACAACGCCGGTGTAGCCTTCGCCCCCGGCAAGGCCAGCAATGCCGGAGGCGTGGCCACCAGCGGCCTGGAGATGAGCCAGAACAGCCTGCGACTGAGCTGGACCCGCGAGGAGGTTGACCAGCGCCTGCACACCATCATGAAGAACATCCATGCCGCCTGCGTGAAGCACGGCAAGGACGGCAAGGCTGTCAACTACGTGAAGGGCGCCAACATCGCCGGCTTCGTCAAGGTCGCCGATGCCATGCTGGACCAGGGCGTGGTGTAGGTCGAGACCGGCCCCGAACGAAAAAGCCCCGGCCATGCAGCCGGGGCTTTTTCATGCGCGCCATGCGCCGGGAATGTGGCCATTCTGTGCAAATTCGTGGCATGACCCTCCGCCTGCCGCATTCCGCCCTACTATCCGCCCTGCTGGCGACCAGCCTCCTCCAGGCGCAGCCGGGGATGCTCGCCCCGCGAAGCACGGGTACGCTGCCCGACTGGGCGCAGCTGATGTACGGAGCGAGCCCGGACCCCGCGGCCGTACAGGCGGCCTACGAGGCCTACTATGCGGCCAACCCCTTCGTGAAGAACGCCCACACCCAGTATTACAAGCGCTGGAAGCGGGAGCTCGGGCATGCCCTGGTACCGCTAGACCCCGCGCAGCGGTCCTCCTACCAACAGGACCAACAGCGCTACATCAATGCCACCAACGCCCTGAACGGCAGCCGCGCCGCCAACTGGAATTGCATCGGCCCGTTCGACTGGGACCACGGGGCCTCCGCCAAGAGCTATGCCTGCGGCGC
Source organism: uncultured Chryseobacterium sp. (assembly GCA_964621425.1). GTDB lineage: Bacteria > Bacteroidota > Bacteroidia > Flavobacteriales_F > PHOS-HE28 > PHOS-HE28. Next base: position 963 of record CAZUNW010000009.1, read on the forward strand.
AGCACACGTGTACACCGTGGAACAGAGCGCAGCGAACGGCAACCTCATTTACGCAGGGACCTCCAATGCGGGCGTTTGGAAGAGCACCGACAAGGGACTCAACTGGACGAACGTCACCAAGGCGATGATGATCGGTGCTGTGCAGAGCGTGGAGCCGGACCACACTGTGCAGACCACCGCCTACTTCGGCGCGGA
>CAZUNW010000009.1:1167-2057 GCA_964621425.1 uncultured Chryseobacterium sp.
GGAGGGCGACCTGTGGAAGACCACCGACGGCGGCCTCACCTGGTCAAGCATCGGGGACGCCACGTTCCAGGCCGCTTCGCACGGGATCAGTGACATCGTGCTCCACCCCACCAACAACCAGGTCCTCTTCGTGTGCAGCGACCAGGGCCTCTACCGCAGCACGAACGCGGGGGCGAGTTTCACGCAGGTGCAGGCCGGGGCCTGGCAGGAACTGGAGTTCAAGTCTGGCACACCGGGCACCGTTTACGCGATCAAGCAGACCGGCAACCGCACCGAGTTCTGGCGTAGCACCAACGGGGGTACATCCTTCGCCCAAGTGGGCGCGGGATGGCCCGCCCCCGCGAGCCCTGATGAACAGGGCCGCACGGAGATCGCCGTTTCCGCCGCCAGCCCCAACACCGTGATCGCGCTCTGCACCGGCGCGGCCAATGGCGGCAGCGGGCTCTATGGCGTGTACCGGAGCACCAACAGCGGCGACACATGGAGCTTCCAATGCTGCGGAACGGGTCCGGGCGGGGTGCCCTCACCCACCAACCTGAACCTGATGGGCTGGGACGATGCCGGCCAGGACGATGGCGGACAGTTCTACTACGACCTGGCCCTGGCGGTCGACCCCACCAACGCCAACAAAATGCAGGTGGGCGCAGTGAACCGCTGGGTAAGCACGGACGGTGGCACCACCTTCACCTGCCCGGCCAAGTGGAGCCACAGCAACAAGGTGGACTATGTGCACGCGGACATACATGACATACGCTACTATGGCACCAGCGAGCTCTGGGTGGCCTGCGATGGCGGCATCTTCTACAGCAACGATGGCGGCGCCACCTTCAACCGCCGCATGAACGGCATCGCAGGCACTGACTTCTGGGGCTTCGGACAGGGTGGTTGGA
>CAZUNW010000009.1:2067-26663 GCA_964621425.1 uncultured Chryseobacterium sp.
ACGGGCGCACAGGTAATGTTGGGCGGCACCTACCACAACGGCACCCTGCTGAAGGACAACAACGTCTACCTCAACGGATGGGTGAGCACCGACGGCGGTGACAACTTCCGCGGCTACGTGCATCCGCAGTACGACCGGCGCGCCCTGAGCGATTACGGGTACAAGCAGCTGAGCGGTGACCGCTCCGTGGCCAATGGCAACGGCAACTGGGCCCGACAACCCAACGCGAGCTACATCGTGGGCGAAAGCAGCGAGGTGGCCTGGCATCCCAACCTGGTGAACACCGCCTATGTCGGGCAGGGAACCACCCTCTGGCGGACCGATGACAATGGCAACAGCTTTGCGTCCGTGCACGATTTCGGTGAGCAGGTCACCGCCATCGAGGTGGCATTCAGCGCACCAGATAGGATCTACGTCTGCACATACGCCGGCTGGTGGGACACCAAGAAAGTCTGGAGGACCACCGACGGCGGAATCAACTGGACCGATATCACACCGCCCAGCACGCTGTTGAACGGGAACACCTGGGTGCCCTACGACATCGCCGTGAGCGGCACCGATGCGCAGACCCTGTGGCTCGTGCGCACCTCGCAATACGGCAACTGGCCGGACCTCAACGGGCATGTGGTCCTCAAGAGCACCAACGGCGGCACTAGCTGGACCAACATCACGGATGCCAATCTCAACGGGGAATGGCCCACCAACATCGTGCACCAACTCGGCACCAATGGGGGGCTCTACATCGGCACGCGGAGGGCCGTCTACCTGCGCAGTGACGCCGCGCCCGCATGGACCCTGTGGAATGCCGGCCTGCCCGCACGCATCTTCAGCACGCGCCTCCTGATCAACTACCGCGAGGGCAAGGTGCGCAACGGCACGGACCGCAGCGTGTGGGAAAGCCCGCTGGAGCTGGCCGGACAACCCCTTGCCAATTTCAGCGCCGACAGGCGCTCGGTTGACTGCCTAAACCCCGTCGTCCAGTTCTGGGATAACAGCGCGCTCAACGGCACCAACGCCTCGTGGAGCTGGAGCTTCCCGGGGGGCTCGCCGGCCACGAGCACGGCAAGGGCACCGCTGGTGAGCTATACCGCACCCGGCAGCTACGACGTGAGCCTCACGGTAACCGATGCCAATGGCACCAGCACACGCAACATCACCGGTTTCATCACCGTGCCGGTGGGTGGGCAGGCCGCACCCGTACAGGCGAATGCCGAGGACCAATTGGCGACCCCCGCCGGCTGGACGCTCCAGAACCCGGACGGACAGGCCACCTGGACCAATGAGGCCGTAGCCGCAGGTCATACGGGCACACCCACGCGGGCCTGGCGCATCGACCACTACTACTACAACGCGCCGGGACAGGAGGACCGGCTGGTGACAGCACCCATCTCCCTGGCAGGAAGCGCGGGTTCGCGCCTGCAATTCCACCACGCCTACAAGCCCTACGGAGCAGGATATGATGACGGGTTGCGTGTGGAGGTGAGCACCGACTGCGGCGGGAGCTGGACCACGCTCTACTTCGAAAGCGGGGCCGCACTGGCCACGCTGGCCACGGGCAACAGCCCCTGGGAGCCGACCGCAGCCAACCACTGGGAGCTGCATGACATCGACCTGTCGCCCTACGATGGCATGCGGGTCGTGTTCCGCTTCACCTCCATCAACGCCTACGGTGACCGGCTGTACCTTGACAACATCGCCGTGCTCAACGGAGGCCTCCGCCTGGCCTTGAAGGTGATGCTTGAAGGCCCTTACGATGCGGGTGTCGGTCGCATGCGCGACCAGTTGCGCTCGGCCGGTGTGCTGCCGGCGACCGAGCCTTACTCAGGGCTGGGCTTCACCCAGGCCGCCGATGGTGGCGGCGAAGTGCTGCAACCCGGCGTGACCGGTGTGACCGGTGACAATGCGGTGGTGGACTGGGTGCTGGTGGAACTGCGTAATGCGGTGGATCCCACCACCATCGTGGCCACGCGCGCGGCACTGGTGCAGCGCGACGGTGATGTCGTTGCCGAGGACGGATCAAGCCCGGTGGCACTGCTCGCGCCGGCGGGCAACTACCATGTTGCCGTGAGGCACCGCAACCACTTGGGCGCCATGACCGCCGGGCCGCTGGCGCTGGCAGGCACCAACACCGCGCTCGACCTGACATCGGCCGGAACCACCACCTGGGGCAGCGCCGCGCGAAAGGTCATCAATGGGGTGCAGGTGCTATGGACCGGCAACGTGCGTCCTGATGCGCTGCTGCGGTATACCGGTGCCAACAACGACCGCGACCCCATCCTCGTGGCCGTGGGCGGTACCGTGCCCACCGCGACCCTCGCCGGCTACCGGATCGAGGACACCAACCTGGACGGGTTGGTGAAGTATGCGGGAAGCGCCAACGATCGCGACATGGTGCTGGTGAACATCGGAGGCACGGTACCCACCGCAACACGGGCCCAGCAACTGCCCTGAGCCCGCACATGCGAAGCCCGCCGACCGGTCCTGCCCGGGCGGGGCTTCGTAAAGGGCATGGGGTCAGCAGAACTCCTCGAAGGCCATCTGCAGGTTGTCCGCGATCATCTCCGCGGTGCGCCCCTCGATGTGGTGGCGCTCCAGGAAGTGGACCAGCTTGCCATCCTTGAACAGCGCCATGCTTGGACTGCTGGGCGGATACGGCAGGAAATGGCGGCGGGCCTGCATGGTGGCATCGGTGTCCACTCCGGCGAACACCGTCACAAGCTTCTCCGGTCGTTTTGCGCCACGCAGGCTCATCTTAACGCCGGGACGGGCCGCGCCTGCGGCACAACCGCACACGCTGTTCACTACGCAGAGCACGGTACCGGGCTGGGACAGGGCCGTGTCCACCTGGTCGGGGGTCTTCAACTCCTCGAACCCGACACAGGTCAGGTCGGACTTCATCGGAGCGACGAGCTCGGGGGGATACATCTTCGTGTTGCTTGGTATCGTTGATTCCTTGCGCCGGTCCTCCGGCGCGGGTACAAAGGTAACTGGTGCGGAAGGGGTCCTGTTCGCGCCGCTACCTTCGGCCCATGAGCGCGGCTGTGGAGGCCTGGTTCGAAGCGCTGCCCAACGACTGGCGCCCCCAGGCGCAACGCCTGCGCGAGCTGCTGCTGGAGGCCTCCCCCCTGATGCGGGAGACCTGGAAATACGGCATCCCCTTCTACGAGCACCGTCGGTGGATGTGCTATCTGAGCCTGCAGAAGAAGGGCCTGGTGCTGGGCTTCGTGCAGGGCACCCACATGACCGACCCCGACGGCCTGTTCGCCCCCACGGACCATGTGCAGATCCGGCATCACCTGCCGCCGCCGGCGCCCGCCCGGCTGCCCGAGGCCACCCTGAGCAGGCTGCTGCAGGAAGCCATCGCGGTGAACGAGGCGATCGCACAGGAGAAACTGGCGAAGGCCCGGCGCTGGCGCCGTCAGCGCTGAACCACCACGCGCCGCACCAGCTGGGCCGCGCCGCTGATGACCCGGAGCAGATAGGGGCCGTCGGCCACACCCTGCAACCCGAGCACGTGCCGCACACCCGCCATCCGCTCGCGGCGTACCAAGGCCCCGTCGGCCCCGTATAGTTCAAGTTGCAGCGGTGCGCCCGCGGCACCCTCCAGCACCAGCTCCGTTGATGCCGGGTTGGGGAACACGGCCAGGCCGGCGAGATCATCCTCTGCAAGGCCGCCCAGGCAACCGGCGTTGATCAGCACCAGGTCGTCGATCATCCAGCCCGCTCGGGCATGGGTATTGGCCAGCGCCTGGAACACGAAGCGGAACCGCATGCTGTCCGGCAGGCTTGCACGCTGCCGTGGCTCCTGCCCCACTCCGAAACAGCGCCAGGTGATCACCGTACCCACCCAGTTGCTGTCGGTGCCGGAGAAGACCAGGGCCGAGTCGGTGTCGGTACCCGCACCGGACCAGTCCACGAACCCGGCATACCAGACCTGGCCGGGGTCGGCCCTCACCCAGGAGTGGGTGACCAGTGTGTCGTACCACTCGATCCAGCCCAGGGCCTCCCCCGCATCCGCATCGAAGCGCTGCATGAACCCGAGTGCGACCTCCTCGCCGAAGAAGTTCACCGGCACGCTGAAGGCCGCATGGCTGAGGCCTCCAACCGGATAGGGCTGCACGGTATCGGTGACAAGCGCGTTCGGAACGGAGAATGCCCCGGCGAAGCCCGGCTTGTCCGGATGGCCCACCTGCCAGCAGCCGCTCAAACTGTCCAAGGTGCGATCGGCGCCGGGGTCGAAGGTGATGTTCCAGCTGACCTGCGCCTGGCAGGTGGCAACGGCCAAGACGAAGGGCAGGACCAGAGCGCGCGGCATGATCGTCAAAAATAGGCACGCCGGGAAGGGGCACTTTCTCAAAGCGCACGCTTCTTCCGGAAGAAGGCCTTCATCAGGTCGGCGCATTCGGGCTCCAATACCCCGCCCGTCACCTGGGTGCGGGGGTGCAACAGGGCACCACCGATGCGTCGATAGCCGGCCTTTTCGTCGAACGCACCGAAGACCAGCCGCCCCAGCTGAGACCATCGCAAGGCACCGGCGCACATCACGCAGGGTTCGAGGGTAACGTACAGGGTGCAGTCAGCCAGGTACTTGGCCCCCAGGTGCCCGGCAGCGGCGGTGATGCACTGCATCTCGGCATGTGCCGTGACGTCGGTGAGGCGCTCGGTGAGGTTGTGGGCCCTTGCGATCACGCGGTCCTGGCAGACCACCAGGGCGCCCACGGGCACCTCGTCCAGACTGAACGCACGCTCCGCCTCGCGCAGGGCCTGGCGCATCCAATGCTCATCCCCGCCCACCTGGATCATCGCTTCAGCACGCGGACCTGTTGGACGATCACGCCCTGTGCATCCCGTACCACCGCCTGGTGCACGCCGGGAGGCAGTTGCCGCACATCGAGCACCAAGGTGCCATCCCGCACCGGCGAGCTGACGAGCAGCCGGCCGGAACCATCGTGCAGCTCCAGCATCCCGGGGTGGACCAGCCCCGTGAACCGCACCTCATCGGCGGCGGGCGAGGGATGTACCCGGGGAGGGGCTGAGACCGGATGCACGGGCATGGCGAGCGGCGTATTCGGCAGGCAGTCCAAGTGATGCGGGGTATGCATGGCAGTATCCACCACGATCGCCGTGTCGGCCGCCGTACCCGGCGTCCAAGCAAAGAAGACCAACAGCATCTCGTCGGTGGTGGCCTCGCCCTGCGTCACCTGTTGGGGCGGATCATTGGGGTTGTCCGGGTTGGCGGCCGTGTTGTCGTATGTGGCCTCGCCGTGAAGGACCGTCCCCGGTGGCAGGTGGATGGGCTGTCGGAAGGGGTAAACGCCCTGCCAGCGGAAGTCCCATTCGGGGATGTCAATGAGCGGAACGGTGTCATTGCCGGGACGCACGGCGAAGGCCTTCATGCGGGTGCACACCAGGTGGGCATGCGGCGCGATGGCCGTGATGGTGGCGGAAATGGGCACCGTGTATTGGGTGTGGAATGTGCGGACCTGGCCGGCCGGTATCACAAGGGGACCGTTCACCAGGGTGGACATGTGGTTGAGGATCGGGTCCAGCGAAAGCTGGCGCAGGTTGCCTTGTGCGAGCTGGAGGTTCACGCGGGTGCTGTCCAGGGCGAAGGAACTGCCGGCCGGGTAGTGCACCTGGATCACCAGGTCCGCGTTCGCAGGCAGTGGCAAGCCCATGCCCGCCGGTGTGAAATAGGGGGAGGCGCCGGGCACCCATTCACCCACGAGCTCCACCCCCGGCACCCCGATGCCGCCGAAACCGGCATAGCCCGGTTCGGGATCCGCCGCGTCCAGCTGGGCCGCCTGTCCCGTCGCATCGGCGAATACCAGTACATGGTGCACCGCGCTGGTATTTCCGGGGATCACCTCATACCCGGTGATGTAACTGTCAGTGGGATTGTTGATGGGCAGCACGAAGCACCGGTAGTTGTCGTTGGATGACGGCGGCACCACGTACTCCTCCATCCGTGCGGTGATGTCCGGCTGTACGATCACCCAATCGCTGACGAAGGTGGGCGGCGGCGGGGCCAGGGCGGGATCGCCTTCCGGCGCACCGCTGTTCACCCAGGCTGCGATCAGGTCGACCTCCTCCTGGGTGAGCAGGCGTTCATGCGCAAGGCTCCGGTAACCCTCATCCGGCGGCCATGGCGGCATGAGCCGCTGCTGTGTGGCATCTCGGATATCATCCCTGTAGGGATATGCGTCGGAATAGCTGGTGAGGGCGAAATGCCCCGCACCACCTTCACGATGGCATGGCGCGCAATGCGAGAACACGATGCAGGCGACATCCGTACTCCACGTGGGCGTTGGGGCCTGTGCGGCAGCGGACAGCGGCAGTACAAGCAGGCTGACGACCAGAGGGCGCATGGGGATCTTCTGGAGCTTGGGCGGATGACCGCCCGGCGGCGCCGTCAGGCGGGCATGCCCAGGGCGGCGTGGGCGGTTTCGTTCACCAGGAGGTCGCTGACCCCGGGCTTGATGTCCTTGATGTTGAGCTGCACGGTGGTGCGGCCGTTCCAAGTGTTCTCCTCCAGGGTGTACAGGATACTGAAGGGCTCCCCGGAGCGCACAAGGTCCAGGTGCCGGCCCTGCCGGAACGCGATCGCATCCAGTTCCCGGCGGGGATCCTGCGGGTCGGCCAAGTTGAGCTTCAGGTGGTTCTCGCCAACGATGCGCGCACGGCCCTTGTCCACCACCCCGCGTGACAGGAACACCGGCCGCATGTTGCAGGGGCCAAAGGGGGCCATCTGGTCCAGCGTCCGCAAGAAACGGTCGTTGATGGCGCGCAGGCCTATCTCAGCATCCACATCCTCCTCGGGGATGCGCTGGTCCTCGTGCAGGGTGGCGCGCACCACCTCCTCGAAACGGCGGCGGAAGGCCTCCAGGTTGGATGGGTCTAGCGTGAGCCCGGCGGCGTAGGTGTGTCCGCCGAACTGTTCGAGCAGGTCGCTGCATGCGCTGATGGCCTCGTACACGTCGAAGCCCTTCACGCTGCGTGCCGATCCGGCCACCTTGCCGTTGCTCGCCGTGAGCACGATGGTGGGCCGGTAGTGCACCTCGATCAGCCGGGAGGCCACGATGCCGATGACGCCCTTATGCCACGCGGGGTCGTACACCACCGTGCTCCAGGCGTTGCGCAGGTCCTCCTCGGTCGCGATGCGCTCCAGCGCCTGGCGGGTCGTCTCCTTGTCGAGGCCCTGGCGTTCCATGTTGCTGCGATCGATGCGTGCGCTCATCTGCATCGCGTGATCGTCATCGTGCGCGAGCAGCAGTTCCACAGCCTGGCGACCATGCTCGATGCGGCCTGCCGCATTGATGCGTGGGCCCAGTACGAAGACCAGGTCGGTGACCGACAGGGAACGGCGCACGTTGGCCATCTCGAGCATGGCGCGGATGCCCGGGCGCGGGTCCTTGTTGAGGCGCTCCATGCCCGCGGCGCATAGCACACGGTTCTCGTCCGTCACCGGCACGATGTCGCAGGCGGTGCTTACCGCCACGAGGTCGAGCTGCGCAGCCAGTTCACTGAAGGGGATGCCGTTGCGCGCCGCCAGGCCCTGCATGAGCTTGAATCCGATGCCGCACCCGCTAAGCTCCTTGAACGGGTAGGGGCAGTCGGCCCGCTTGGGATCGAGCACGGCCACCGCGGCGGGCAGCTCATCGCCGGGGCGGTGGTGGTCGCAGATGATCATATCGATGCCCTTGGCGGCTGCGTAGGCCACCTTGTCCACCGACTTGATGCCACAGTCCAGCGCGATGATCAGGCCCACGCCCTCGTTCACCGCATGGTCGATGCCTTGGAAGGAAATGCCGTAGCCCTCAGCATACCGGTCGGGGATGTAGAAGGACAGCCGGCCGGTGAACCGGCTCAGGAAGCCGGTGACAAGGGCCACCGCCGTGGTTCCGTCCACATCATAGTCACCATAGACCATGATATGCTCTCCCTCCCCCAGGGCCTGTTCGATCCGTTCCACGGCCCGTTGCATGTCAGCCATAAGGAACGGATCATGCAATCCGCCCGTACCCGGGCGGAAGAACGCGGAGGCCATTGCCGGGGTGGTGATGCCCCGCTGGGCCAGCACGCGGGCGAGGGGCTCAGGGCAGCGGTCATTGGTCAACGTGGCCACGACCCCGGGGTCCGGGTCGGGCTTCATGCGCCAGCGGATGTTCGCGGGTCGGCTCATGGTCTAAAGCTAACAATGCGTGCCAAGCAAGAAGGCCGGTGGAGCATTCCACCGGCCTTCTTGCGAACGGGTTCGTCAGTGCGCTACGACGAACTGGCGCGCAGCGCGGCGTCCGTCGGCGGAGGTCACCACAAGGGTATAGGCGCCGGCGACCAGGCCGGAGACCTCAACCGCGAGACGGTCGGTGGCCGTGATGCCGTAGCGGGACAGCACCTGGCGGCCCGTGGCATCCACCACCTGCCAGGCGCTCACCGGCTGCTGGAGGGACACGTTGAGGACCTCATCGGCCGGCACGGGCCAGAGTGAACCACCGAAGGCGGCATCCAGCTCCTCCACGCTCACCAGCCCATAGAACCAGTCGTGGCTCAGCTTCACCATCTGCTCGGCCACGCTGGCCGTGGAGATCTGCTCGGGGCCTACGCCGAAGTACACCAGCTTGTACGTGCCGGTCTGCACCCGGAGGCCGCCGATCTTGCTCGGGTTGTTGTAGCGCATGATGGGCACGGCAGGGGCGATGGGCGCGATCTCCTCCGGATAGCTGTTGCCCTGAAATACGTTGTTGATGCCTGAGTTCGGCAGGCCGCCGAACACCGCGTCGGCATCCTCGAAGTTCACCGAGCTGTTGGCGGTGCTGCCGTCAGCCACGTAATCGGCGTACATGTAGTCGGTATAGAAAGCCTGCGTATTGGCCGTGCCGTAGGCGTTGGGGTCGCCGCTCTGGTCCCAGCCGATGTCCTGGCCGGCGATCATCAGGTTACCACCCGCGTCCAGGAAGGCCTCCAGCTGGGCCACCACCTCGTCGGTAAGGCTGGGGAAGGTCCAACTCACATTGTAGTACACGTTATTCACCCCGCCCAGGGCGGATGCATCGGCGAAGCCACCGAACATCGCCCGGCTGGTGCTGGCGCGTCCAGCCTGATTGGCGGCGACGAGACCCCCGGTGTAGATGGGCTCATACGTCTCGGCCTGCGGGTTGGTGATCACCAGGTCGGTGACCCCGCTGATGACGTACATCTGCTCGGTGAGCACCGGGGCACCGGGCTCGTTGACCGAGGCCACCGTAAGGGTGTAGGTGGCCACACCGGCCGTGGCGCCGGGTTGGATGGATACGCTGATGGCCTCGGTGCTCCCATTGGGGAAGGTCACCGTGGCGATGCCGCTGTAGCTGGTGCCCGACACAGTGAAGCCTGAGTTCCAATCGGCAGGTGCGTTGGTGCTGGCCAGGGTGACCGTGAACGGACCATCGGCGCCGAGCGCGTTGGTGAAGGAGCCGGAGAACGCGCTGGTGCCGCCGTTGCTGCCGGCTGCATAAGGCTGGGCAGGGCCCACCAGGCCACCGATGATGAGTGTGGTGCCTCCATCGGCCTCCACCTCGCGCGCCTGGTACACTTCGCTGTGGTCCTCGCTGATGAAGGCCACCACCTCGCAGTTGGCGATGTCGAAGCCAACCGGAACATTGTACGTGTAGGTGCGGGTGACCATGGTGCCGGCCGTGGTGGTGGTCACCTCATCGCCCCAGGTGGGGGTGATGTAGGCGCGCAACACGTGCTCGTGGTCGTAGTTGGGGATGGTGCCACCGGTGGTGGTCTGCGGACCCACCAGCCCGCCCTCCTTGAGGAGGACACTGATGTAGTCGCTGCCGGAGGGACTGTTGTCGGTATAGTAGGCCACCACATTGACGGTGAGGTCGCGGCTTACGGCATCGAAGCTGCTCTCCACGCCCAGATTCACGGGTGACGAGGTGGCCAGCATCTCGTTCACTGCACCCTCCCACAGGCCTCGGCCCAAGTCGTCCGCTCCGTTGAACAGGTGGCGGTTGATCACACCGGCTGGATAGCCGGCGATGGTGAAGTAGGCATCGATGTCCGTGCCCTCGGTGGTGCGGAAGTCGGGCTCACCGGTGCCTGGGGTGGCATAGGGCCCGGCGTGCACGCCCACGATGACGACCTGATCCGGGGCGGAGGCCTCAATAGCCGCAGCCACAGCATGCCCCTCGGGGCAGTACTGGCAGTGGATGCCGGTGAAGTCCTCGAGGAGCGCGGTGCGCTGCTCGGGCAGCATGGAAACGAGCGATTGGCCGGCCGCGGAAAGGGGCGCAGCGGCCATCAGGGCGTACAGTGATCTCATGTCCGGTGATTTGGTCCGGGTGAAAGTACACTTCCCCCGCGATCCGGTGCCGCACCCCCGGAAAGTAACGAGGCCCGGACAATGTCCGGGCCCTGTTACCTGTCGCTCCCAACCCCCGATCAAGGTCGCCTGCGCTTCCTCACGTGCTCACCGATACCCGTTGATATAGGCATTGGCGATGATCTCGCTTTCCCGCACCAGGCCCTGGACGATCTCACGGATGAGGTCATTGAGCTGGTTCTCGGAGAAGCTCTGCAGATCGTTGTACACGTGCGATTTGCGCTTGCTGCTCTTGATGAAGGCTATCTTATCCTTCTTCGTCATGGGCAGTTTCTACGCAGCTCGCGGAAAAAAGATCCATCCGGGATGCAGTTTTCCGATGAAACGGCTTCCGGATCCGGCGAAAAAGGAACGGGGCCCCACCACGGGCCCCGTCCTCCTTTCACCAAAACCAGGTCCCACGTCCGGTCCCCCGGACGGGGCGGCCTATCCGATCGCGAGCCTGCCCCCGTAGGAGCGGCTTTCATAGATCTCCCTCAGGGTCGCCATGTAGCGGGCGATATCCCCCGCCAGCATCAGCCGACGGGCTTGCCTCTTCAGGCGCTCAACGCGGGTCATGCGGGTCTTCATCGTCCTTGGAGTTGTTGTCACAGCACCAGTTCCAAGCATCGTGCCAAACACGCGGGGGGCTGGCCATGATCAGCCTAATCAGTTGACGATCAAGCAGCTGGACAAGGTGGAGCATATGCACTACTTTCGCCGCCATGCACAAGGGGGCCTACCTGGTGGGCATCGCCGGGGGAAGCGGGTCGGGCAAGACCAGCCTTGTACGCGCGTTGCGCGCACGCCTCCCCGAAGGCAGCGCGTGTCTGGTCTCACAGGACGACTACTACCGGCCCAAGCAGGAGCAGCAGCGCGACGCCAACGGCATCCTGAACTTCGACCTGCCCGGTGCCGTGGACCTGGACGCCTTGGTGCGCGATGTGCAGTTGCTCGTGGCGGGCGATACCCTGGAGCGCACCGAGTACACCTTCAACCAGGAGGGCCGTGAGCCCCAGGTGATCCGCATCGCCCCGGCACCAGTGGTGATCGTGGAGGGGTTGTTCGTGCTGCACCATGAGCCGCTTCGGGCCCTGTTCGACCTGCGGGTGTTCGTGGAGGCCCGGCTGGACACCCAGCTGCGGCGCAGGCTGGAACGCGACCGTGTGGAGCGCGGCTATGGTGCCGAGGAGGTCTTGTACCAGTGGGAACACCATGTACTGCCGGCCTACCACAACTACCTTGAACCCTACCGCCACCACTGCGATATGCACGTGGTGAACGAGCAGTCGCTGGAGCGCTCGCTGGAAGTGCTGGGTGACCACCTGGAAAAGGTGGCCCAGCGCGTGGCCCCGCTCACCCTTCAATCCCTGTAGAGGCCCTCCCGGGCGATGTAAGAGGCCACCGCTTCGGGCAGCAGCCCCTGCGCATCACCTCCTGCGCGAAGCAGCCCGCGCACACGGGTGCTGCTGACGTCCAGCACCGGACCGTCCAGGAGCGTGATGGACGGATGGCCGGTGAACGGCGGGGGTGCCTGAGGCAACACATGACCCGGCCGCGGATGTACCAGCAGGCGATGGTGGGCCAATATCCCCTCCGGGTCCTTCCACTCGCGGAACCGCTCCAGGTTGTCACTCCCCATCACAAGGGCGAAACGGTGCCCGGGCCATTTCGCACGGAACTGGGCCAGGGTGTCGGAGGTGTAGTTGGGTGGCGGCAGCGGCAGCTCGGCATCGCAGGCCTCCAGCCCACGTTCTCCTTGCACCGCCAGCCGCACCATGGCCAGTCGGTGCGCATCCGCGCTGAGCCCAATGCCGGCCTTGAACGGGTTGCGCGGTGTGACCACCAGCCACACACGGTCAATGCCCGGGGTGTCAAGCACGCGGCGGGCGATGTGCAGATGGCCCTCGTGCGGCGGATCGAAAGTGCCGAAGAGGCAGGCGACGTTCATCGGGCGAGGAAGCTGCGCACCAGGACCTCGGCCTCGCGGCACGCGCGGTCCAAGTCGTCGTTCACCACAACCACGTCGAAGTGCCGGGCCGCCTGCAGTTCCTCGGAGGCCTTGTCCAGCCGGACCCGCAGCGTATCGGGCGTCTCCGTGCCCCGCTGAACGAGCCGTTCAGCGAGCACCTGGAGTGACGGCGGCTGGATGAATACGGACAGTGCCTGGTGGGCGAACCGTCGCTTCAAGTTCATGCCCCCCACCACATCCACGTCGAACACAATGTGCCTTCCCGTGCTCCACATCCGCTCCACCTCGCTGCGCAGGGTTCCGTAGAAGCGGCCGGGATAGACCTCCTCCCACTCAACGAACTCCCCCGATGCGATGCGTGCGCGGAAATCCTCCGGGCTGAGGAAGTGATAGTCCACCCCGTCCACCTCATTGCTGCGCCGCGGCCGGCTGGTGGCGGAGACCGAGAAGGCCAGCTCCGGCACCATGGCCAGCAGGTGCCGCACGAGGGTCGTCTTGCCGGCGCCCGATGGCGCCGAACAGATGATGCATTTGCCTGGGTCGGGGGTCACAGCACGTTCAGGAGTTGCTCCTTGATCTTCTCCAGGTCGTCCTTCATGCGCACGACCAGTTTCTGAATGGCGGCGTCGTTGGCCTTGGACCCGATGGTATTCACCTCGCGGCCCATCTCCTGGGCGATGAAGCCGAGCTTCCGGCCCTGCTGGTCGGGCGCCTGCAACGTTTCCATGAAATAGGCGCAATGCGCGCGCAGGCGCACCTTCTCCTCATTGATGTCGAACTTCTCCAGGTAGTAGACCAGCTCCTGCTCGAACCGGTCGCGGTCCACGGCAGCGGCGAGCTCCTCCACCTTGGAGCGCAGGCGCTCGCGCACCCGCTCGGTGCGGCCCGCATCCAACGCCTCCACCTCGGCAAGGAGGCCCTCCACGCGGCCCACGGTGGCGCGCAGGTCGGCCATCAGGCGGGCGCCCTCCTCGATGCGGAAGGTGGTGAAGGCCGTGGCGGCCTGGTGGATGAGCGCCAGCAAAGCCTCCCATTCGGCGGGATCGGGGGCCTCCTCGGCCGGCCGGTCCTGTTCGGACTGCCGCAAAACCATGCCCAGCAGGTCGGTGGTGTGGCCGGGGGCCACAGCGTCAGCCAGGACCTTCAGCTGCTCGTACTGCAGGCGCACGGATGCCGTGTCGGGCAGCGGGCGTTTCGCGGTGCGCGGGGCATCCAGGGCCACATGCACTTCCACCTTGCCGCGCACCACCCGTTCCGCCAGCCAGGCCCGGAGCTCGGCCTCCCGGTCGCGATGCGCTGGCGGGAGGCGCACGAGCAGGTCCAGCTGCTTGCTGTTGAGCGAGCGCATCTCCACGCTCACCTTGCGTTCGCCCACCGTGCCCTCGGCACGGCCGAAGCCGGTCATCGATCGCAGCATCCCGAGGTTTTCGCCAAAGGTATCGGCCCGCCTCACGCGCGGCGGTCAGAGCGGTTCACGAGGTGAACACCCAGGAAGATGAGCAGCGTGCAGAGCCCATGTACGACGCGGATCTCCGGCACATCCACCCCCCTGCCCGCAGGCGCAAGGCCGGTGACAGCATAGAACCAGGCGAAGCCAACCGCCATCATGGGCTGCAGGTAGATGTAGGTGCCCACCACTCCGGGGTCCAGCACCCGCAGCGCCCAAGTGTTCAGCAGGTAGGCCACGAAGGTGACCCCGACCACCACGTAGGCGATGGCCAGCCAGGTGGCGCCATCGAGGCCCGACCAGGGCACCTGTGCGAGCTCGCCGGCGCCGAAAGGCAGCACCAGCACCGAGCCGATGGCGAAGGTCCATGCCATCACGGTGACGGCGGTGTAAGCCCGCATCAGCGGCTTCACCATCACCAGGTACAGGGCGAAGGAGGCGGCGTTGACCAGGATGAAGAGATCGCCCTCCAATGTGGCCCCAGCATCGCCGGAGGCCCCCTGGAACAACAGCACGGTCGCGCCTATGGCGCCCATTGTGATGCCGGCCGCCTTGCCCCAGGTGATGCGCTCGCCGAGGAGCGCCGCAGAGAACACCAGCACCAGGATGGGCGCTGCCACCATGATGAGGCTGGCATGAAGGGGGCTTGTGCGCATCAGACCCTGGAAGAAGCACAGCTGGTTGACGGCGACCCCGAAGACGCCGCACAGGGTGAGCCGCAGCGCATCGCTCCATGCCACCCGTTCAGGCAGCCAAGCCCGCAGGGCCCAGAAGAGCACCACCGCACCCAGCACCCGCACCAGGATGAAGCCGGAGGGGCCGATCACCGTCGGCATCAGTCCCTTGGCCACAGCGTAGTTGACACCGTAGATGAGGTTGACCAGGAAAAGGGCCGCATGGGCCAGGGTACGCTGCGACATGCCGGGGAGTGGCAAAGAGAAGGAGGTTCCGGGCACTTCCGCCCAACCGGGCGGCGGCTACCTTCGCGGGCGCCTCTCCCAAAAGGCCCCAAGCACCCTCTCCCATGAGCCACCGTTTCGGAACAAAGGCCGTGCATGCCGGCGTTGAACCCGACCCCACCACGGGCGCCATCATGACGCCCATCTACCAGACGAGCACCTATGTGCAGGCCGCCCCGGGCGACCACAAGGGCTACGAGTACAGCCGCACCCACAACCCCACGCGCACGGCCCTGCAACGTGCATTGGCCGAACTGGAGAACGGGCGGCACGGCCTGTGCTTCGCCACCGGCATGGCCAGCATCGATGCGATCCTTAAGCTGCTGAAGCCCGGCGACCACGTGGTGAGCACCAATGACCTCTACGGTGGCACCTACCGGCTGTTCACCAAGATCTTCGAGGGCTTCGGCATCCGGTTCAGCTTCGTGGACATGGCTGACCCCGCCAACGTGCGGAACGCCCTGACCACCTCCACCCGGCTGATCTGGGTGGAAACGCCTACCAACCCGCTGCTGAAGGTGATCGACATCGCAGCGATGGCCGAGGTGGCCCGTGCGCAAGGCTGCTGGCTGGCCGTGGACAACACCTTTGCCAGCCCCGCCCTGCAAACGCCGCTGGACCTGGGTGCCGACCTGGTGATGCATTCGGCCACCAAGTATCTGGGCGGGCACAGCGATGTGGTGATGGGGGCACTGGTGGTGCGGGAGGACGGGTTGGCCGAACGGCTCGCCTTCGTGCAGAACAGCAGCGGGGCCACACCGGGGCCCATGGACTGCTTCCTCGTATTGCGAGGGCTGAAGACCCTCCACCTGCGCATGGAACGGCATTGCGCCAATGGCGAGGTTGTGGCCAACTACCTGCTGGCGCATCCCAAGGTGGAGCGCGTCTACTGGCCAGGCCTTCCCGGGCACAGCGGCCATGCGGCAGCGAAGGCCCAGATGCGGGGCTTCGGCGGGATGGTGAGCTTCACGCTGAAGGGCGACCGCATGGAGGACGCCACCCGGGTGCTCAGCCGCACGCAGCTCTTCGCACTGGCCGAGTCACTCGGCGGGGTGGAGAGCCTGATCGGCCACCCGGCAAGCATGACCCACGCCAGCATCCCCCGCGAGGAGCGGCTGCGCAACGGGCTCGCCGATACGCTCATCCGCCTGAGCGTGGGCACCGAGGACAGCGCCGACCTGCTGGAGGACCTCGACGGGGCCATCGGCTGAACACCGGGCCGCAGCACCCGGCTGTACCGGCCCCGGATCCCGAGCATTCCGTCGAAAGTGGCGTGACCTACCAACAGTCCGCTGCGCCCGGGCGTTTATCTTGCACGCCCCTCCAAAAGAGGCTTCCCCCAATGGCTCACCCATCGACCCCTTCAGGCTTGTTCGCAGCCTGTGTGCTCCTGTCCACTTCCTTGCAGGCCCAGGACAATGTGCCGTTCACGTGTTCCACGCACGGCCTGCAGAACCTGGCCCCGCTGCACCAGAACGACCCCCAGCGGCTGCAGCGCATTGCGCTGGACGAGGCCGAGCTGGAGGCCTTCACCCAGCAATACGTCCAGTTGAGCCCCGAGGAACGCGGCGGTGGCAACTACGTGATCCCGGTCGTGTTCCACATCATCCACAACAACGGACCGGAGAACATCAGCGACGCACAGGTGCAGGACGCCCTGCGCGTGCTGAACAACGACTTCAACCAGCTTAACGAAGACTGGGATAATGTGCGTCCGGAGTTCCTGGGCATTGTGGCCAATGTGGGCATCACCTTCCGCCTGGCGCAGCTGGATCCGGACGGCAACTGCACAAGCGGCATCAACCGCATCCAGAGCACTCTGACCAACGATGGTGGCCAGGACATGAAGAACCTGATCCAGTGGCCGCGCAACAAGTACCTGAACGTGTGGACCTGCGCCTACGCGGCCGGTGCCGCAGGGTACACCCAGACCCCGGGTTCAGTGAATTCGATCTTCGCGGCCCCGGCGGACGGCATCGTGCTCCTGCACAGCTACACCGGAAGCATCGGCACCAGCAGCGTGTTCCGGTCACGCACCCTCACCCACGAAGTGGGCCACTGGATCAACCTGAGGCACACCTGGGGGCCCACCAACGATCCGGGCCTGGCCACCAACTGCGATGAGGACGACAATGTGGGTGATACACCGAACACCGTGGGCTGGACCAGCTGCAACCTGAACGGCGCCTCGTGTGGCAGCCCGCTGGACAACGTGGAGAACTACATGGAGTATTCATACTGCTCCAAGATGTTCACCGAAGGCCAGAAGGCCCGCATGCTGGCGGCGCTCAACTCCGGCACGGCCCAGCGCAACCAGCTGTGGCAGCCGTCCAACCTCGCCTCGACCGGCACCACCGGCAGCAACACGCTGTGTGCCGCTGCCTTCACCAGCGACCTGCGCGAGGTGTGCTCGGGCGGCAGCGTGCAGTTCACCGATGTGAGCTACCACGGTGCCACCAGCTGGCAGTGGTCCTTCCCCGGCGGCGCGCCCGCCGGCAGCACGGACCAGAACCCCCTGGTCACCTATGATACGCCCGGTCTATACTCCGTTACCCTCGTTGTAGGCAACGGCATCGACCAGGTGAGCGTGCAGCAGAACAACTACGTGATGGTGATGCCGGCCGATGGCCTGGCCGTCCCCTACAGCGAAGGCTTCGAATCCACCACCAGCCTGCCCAACGCGGACTGGGCGGTGAGCGATGTGGGCGGTAACGGCAGCTTCCAGCTGGTGGGAACCACGGGATACCAGAGCGCCAAGTGCGTGCGGCTGAACAACTTCGTGAGCAGCGCCGGTGAGCTGGACGAACTGGTGAGCAACACACTGGACATGAGCAGCGCCACCGACATCGTGATCAGCTACCGCTATGCGTTCGCGCAGCGCAGCACACAGAACAACGACGTCCTGAAGATGTACGTGAGCAAGGATTGCGGTGTGACGTGGAGCCTCCGGGACATCCTTTACGCCACGGGGGCGCTGACCACCGCACCGCTGCAAACGAACCCCTTCACGCCGAACGGGCCGGCCCAGTGGTCGGAGTCCATCGTGGACAACATCAGCAACAGCTATCATGTGCCGGGCTTCCGGATCAAGTTCGAGTTCGAGGGCGATGGTGGCAATAACCTGTACATCGACAACATCAACGTGGAGGCAGGACCCGTAGGGGTCGGCGAGCTGGTTACGGCCGATGCCGGCGGCCTGCTGGTGGTGCCGAACCCGGCCGCCACCGCCGCCGAGCTGGTGATGGACCTGCGCACAGGCGGTGAGGTCTCCGTGGAGGTGCTGGACCCTGTGGGCAGGCTCGTCGCCACACTTCCCGGTCGGGAGATGCCCGCGGGTCCCAACCGGGTGCAACTACCGTTGAATGGCCTTTCCAGGGGTGTTTACCTGGCCGTGGTGCGCCAGAACGGGCTGGCCCAATTCACCCGGTTCACCCGGGAGTGAGGCTGCGGAATACGCAATGAAAAGGCCCGGTCGAGTTCGGCCGGGCCTTTTCATTGGAAGGTCGTTCAGAGGTGCCTCATTCCTTGAAGCCCACAAGCACGGCGACGCAACCCACATGGACCATGTCGGTGCGGGGCTTGCCGGGAACCCAGACCACCACCTTGAGCTGTTGCGTGCTGGCCATGCGCAGGTCGAAGTGATGCTTGGGCTCGTCGGCGAGGCTCTCGAACAGGATCTTGTTCGAACCGTCCACAAGCTTCCAGTTCACCTCGCCCAGGATGGGGTGGGTACACACCATCACACGGTACTCCTGGCCACTGAAGAAGGTGAGGTTCACCTCCGCCTCCTCCCCTGGGGCCAGCTGGGCTGCGTTGAAGGTCTCGTTGAACTTGTAGGGGGCCAGTTCGGGCACGCACTTGTTCTTCGCGAAGCTGCGGCACTGGGCCTGTGCGGTGCCGGTGGCAACCAACAGGGCTCCGGCCAGGGCGGCATGGGCAAGGATGGATCGCTTGGCGGTCATGGCGGTGCTCAGTTGATGTAAGCGTTGCGGATGGCGGCGGTCTTCTCGGTGATGGCCTTCAGCTGCTCGTCCGTGAGTGTCGGCGCCGCTGGCCCTCCGCCGATAACGGCGACACCATTCTCCTGCGTCACCTGCGCGGCGGCAGCGGCGTCAGGGGCCTCACCGAAAAGCGCGGCCAGGGACTTGAGGTCGCCCTTGGCGGCGTTCAGTGCCTCATCCGTGCCCGAATAGGTTTCCATCAGGCCAAGGAGGTCGCCCAGGCTGAGGCGCTGCTCGGCGATGCGCTGGCGAAGTTCAGGGGTGGGGTTCGTGCGAGCCACCTGGGTGGCGATGTAGAGGGCCTCGACCCAGCCGCCGGCGATCATCAGCGCACTGATGTTGTCGCGCTCGTTCTCCTTCAGGTAGGCATCGACGCCCCAGTAGGTCTCACTGATGATGTTGAGAAGCGAATCCCGGTTGTTCGCGTTGGCCTCCAGGCGCTTGAGGGTGGTGTCGTTGAAGGCGCTGCTCACACCCAAGCGGTCCGCCAGCTTCTTCACGCAGGCCGAATAGAACAGGCTCTCCTGGGTCTGGTTGTTCACGCTGGCGTAGCTCAGGTCGGCGCCATAGACGCCGAGGTTCAGGGCCTGCTTGCTGGAGGCCATGTAGCGGTCCACGCTCTTTACGTCGTTCGGGATGGACTTGTTGTACTCCGCCCCGGCCTTCTTCAGGAGGGCGGTGGTCTCCATCGGCGACGGGATGTTGTAGAAGATGTTCCGGGTCTTCCGCATCCGTTCGGACTGTGCGGTGGAGTCCGCGTCAGCGGGGACGTTGAGGGTGTCCTGCTGTTCTCCGCCGCCACCACAGGCACTGAACAAGGCCATGGCGGCCGCCAGGGGCCATACGATCCGGGTGTTGCGCATCATGGGTGACTGTCTGTCGGTAAAGTTATCCGGGCGGGGCGTGACTCAGTGTGCCTCCAGCCAGTTTTTTCCCATCGCCATGTCAACAACGAGGGGCACATCGAGCGCCATGGCGCCCTCCATCCGCCGGCGGACAAGAGCCTGCAGTTCGTCCGCCTCCTCCTTGTGGGCATCGAACACCAGTTCATCGTGCACCTGCAGCAGCAGGCGGCTGCGCATGCGGAGGGCATGCATGTCCCGGTGGATGTTCACCATGGCCACCTTGATGATGTCAGCAGCCGTGCCCTGCATGGGCGCATTTATCGCGATGCGCTCGGCCTGGGCCCGCACCGTGTTGTTGGCGCTGGCGATGTCAGGCAGGTATCGCCTGCGGCCCAGGAGGGTGCGGATGTACCCGTGGGTGCGGCAGAAGCCGATCATCTCATCCATGTAGTTCCGCACCCCGGGGAACTGGGCGAAGTAGTCATCGATGATCCGCTTGGCTTCTGCGCGCGGGATGCCCAGATTCTGGCTGAGCCCGAAGGCTCCCTGGCCGTAGGCGATGCCGAAGTTGACCGCCTTGGCGCGGCTGCGATGTCCACGTTGAACACCTTGGCCGCCGTGGCCGCGTGGATGTCAAGCCCTTGCCGGAAGGCCTCCTGCATGTTGGGGTCTCCGCTCATGTGGGCGATGATGCGCAGCTCGATCTGACTATAGTCAGCGCTCAGCAGCTGGAAGTCGTCGTTGCGCGGTACGAAGGCCTTGCGGATCTCGCGCCCCTTGGCGGTGCGGATGGGGATGTTCTGCAGGTTGGGGTCATTGCTGGCCAGTCGCCCGGTGGCGGCCACCGTCTGCAGGTAGCTGGTATGCACGCGATGCGTCACCGGGTCCGCCGCCTCCGGAAGGGTGTCCACGTAGGTCCCCTTCAACTTGCGAAGGCTGCGGTAGTCCAGGATGAGGGGGATGGCGGGATGGGCGCCGCTGAGCTCTTGCAGGATGTCCTCGCTGGTCTGGTACTGGCCGGTCCTTGCGGTCTTCTTCACCTTGCCGCCGCCGAGCTTCAAGGTCTCGAAGAGGACGTCACCCAGCTGTTTCGGGCTGTCGATGTTGAAGGGCATGCCGCAGGCGGTGTGGATCGCGTCCTGCAGGCGCACCAGTTCCTGGCCCAGCTCCTCGCTGAACTGGCGCAGGGCGGGGATGTCGAGCCGGATGCCCTCGGTCTCCATGTCGGCCAGCACATGCACCAGTGGCATCTCCACATCATTGAACAGGCCCGTTACCTCGTCCGCCTCCAGCAGCGGTCCGAGCAGTCCGGCCAGCTGCCAGGTGATGTCGGCATCCTCCGCCGCGTACTCCTTCACCAGCGCAACGTCCACCTCACGCATGCTCTTCTGTGTCCTGCCTCGCCCACGCTCCCCGATGAGCGCCGAAATGGGCATCGGGCGGTAGCCCAGGTAGGTCTCGCTCAGGAAGTCCATGCCGTGCTTCTGCACGTCGGGCTTGAGCAGGAAATGCGCCACCATCGTATCGAAGAGGGGCCCCTTCAGCTCCACGCCATAGCGGGCGAGCACGCGGATGTCGAACTTGGCGTTCTGCGCCACCTTGCCGATGGAGGCGTCCTGGAGCACGGCCTTGAAGATGTCCACAACGTGCAGGGCCTCATCCTGGTCGGCGGGCACGGGCACATAGTAGCCTTCGTGGGGCGCCCAACTGAAGGCCAGGCCCACCAGCGTATCGACGCGCTCATCGATGCCTGTCGTCTCCGTGTCGAAGCAGAAGCGTGGCTGCCTGCCGAGCTCCGCGGCCAGCTGCCGCATTTCCTCCCCGGTGCCGACCAGGGCGTAGCGGTGCGGTACGGTGTCCAGGGTGTCCAGGGGCTTCACGGGCGCATGCCCGTTGTCGCCGGCCTCGGGCTCATCCGCGGACGCGCCGAACAGGTCCACCTGGCCGGCCGTTGCCGCTGTACGCGCGGGCCTCGCGGGCTTCGCGGGGGACTCTGCGCCGGCCGCGTCGGTGCCGAGCACGCGCGCAGTGAGCGCGCGGAACTCCAGCTCGCCGAAGACCTCGTGCACCTTCGCAGGATCGGGCGGGTCCAGGTGAAGGGCCTCGTGATCCAGCTCCACGGGCGCCGCGGTGTTGATGATGGCCAGCTGCTTGCTGAGCCGGCCCTGCTCGGCGAACTGCAGGACATTCTCGCGCTGCTTGCCCTTCAACTGGTCGGCGTTGGCGATCACACCCTCCAGGCTACCGAACTGCTGCACCAGCTTGATGGCGGTCTTTTCACCGATGCCGGGAATGCCGGGGATGTTGTCCACCGCATCGCCCATGAGCCCCAAAATGTCCTGCACCTGCTCGGGGCGCTCGATGCCCCAGCGCTCGCACACCTCACGGGGCCCCAGTTTCTCGGGCGGCTCGCCGCCCCGGCCCGGCCGATAGATGAGGATGCGGTCGGTGACCAGCTGGCCGAAGTCCTTGTCCGGCGTCACCATGTAGGTGGTGTAGCCCTCGCCCTCCGCTTTGCGCGCCAGGGTTCCGATGACGTCATCGGCCTCGAAGCCATCGCTCTCCAGCACGGGGATGTGCATGGCCTCGACGATGCGGCGGATGTACGGTATGTTGCTGCGGATCTCCTCGGGCGTCTCCTCGCGGTTCGCCTTGTAGTCCAGCAGCACCTCGTGCCGCTCTGTGGGCGCCGCGGTGTCGAACACCACGGCGATGTGCGAGGGCCTCTCCCTGCGGATCAGGTCCAGCAGGGTGGTGGTGAAGCCGAAGGCGGCGCTCGTATTGAGGCCCTTGCTGTTCATCCGCGGGGCGCGGATGAAGCTGAAGTAGGCCCGGTAGATCAGTGCATAGGCATCGAGGAGGAAGAGCCGCTTGTCCCCGTTCTCGGCGGGTGGCGGGGTGGCGTCGGACATGCGGCCAAGTTACTCCGGCGCGCCGGCCCGCTGGCAGCGGGCTTTCAACGCTCCATCCACACCACCTCCATCACCGTGGCGCCCACAGCCTGCAGGGTGGCGCGATCGATGTTGTCCATCCCGTCATCGTGCGTGTGCCAGCTGGGGTGGAAGGCGCGCGTGGTCTCGTTGAACTCGATGATGTCCGCGGTGGGGATGCGCAGTTGCTCGTTGATGGGCAGGTGGTCGTCCGTACCCACAAAGTGGCGGGTCTCCGCGACGAAGCGCGCGCCATGGCCCAGTGCCGCCGCGGCATCCCACAGTTTGCGCACCACCTGCGGGGCGTATTGCATGCTGATGGACTCCTGGAAGAAGCGAGCGTCCCTGGCGCCGCACATGTCGAGCAGCACCCCGAAGCGTGCGGTGTACCCGGGCAAATGGGGGTTCTTCGCCCAATACTGGCTGCCCAATGCCCACGTGGCGATGCTGTTCCCGTCCACGGTCATGGCGCCGGAGGGCTCACCGTAGTCCTCCACGTCTGTGAAGAGCAGGTCCACACCCAGCAGCGCGGTGTCCGTGGACACGCCCAGGTGGCGGGCGATCTCCAGCAGGATGCCGACGCCGCTGCCGCCGTCGTTCGCACCGGGGATGGGTTCGTTGCGGCGCTCATCGTCCTTGTCGGCGAAGGGGCGTGTGTCGTAGTGTGCGAGCAGCAGGATGCGCTCTCGGGCGGCAGGCCGCCAGCTGCCGATTATGTTCCGCAGGGGGAGCGGATTGCCATTGAAGGCGGTGACCGTACCGCGCTGCTCGGTGACAGTGGCACCACAAGCCTTCAGCCGCGCCACGATCCAGTCGCCGCAGGCGGCGTGGGCGGGTGTCCCGGGTACGCGCGGCCCGAAGGCCACCTGCTGCGCGACGAAGGCATGGGCGCTGTCCGCATTGAAGGCGGGCGCCGCAGGGCGGTGCACGGCGGGCGGTGCCGGTGGCGGCCCGGCCGGCTGTCCCCCGTCGGTACCGCAGGCCCAGAGTAGCGCGGGCAGAAGGAAATGCGCAGGGCGCAGGCTCAGGCGCGCTCCCATGTGGTGCCCTCCTTGGTGTCCTTCAGCACGATACCGATGGCGGCCAGCCGGTCGCGAACTGCATCGCCCGCGGCGAAATCCTTGCGCGCCTTCGCCTCGGCGCGCAGGCGGATGAACTCCTGGACAAGCGCGTCAAGCGCCTGGTCCTGACCGGTGGCGGCGACCGCCTCCACGCGCAACCCGAGCACATCGCGCACCATGCGCTGCATGAGGGCCGTCAACTGCCCGAGCGCAGCGGAGGTGAGGGTGAGCTTGCCGTCATGCACCGAGTTGGCGATGCGGACAGCCTCGAAGAGCTCGGCAATGAGCACCGGCGTGTTCAGGTCGTCGTTCATCGCGGCCTCGCAACGCAGGCGGAGCGCTTCCACATCGGCCTGGTCGGTGGCTCCAGGGCGCAGCTTCGGCAGCAGGGCCATGGCCTTCTCCATGCGCTCAAGACCCTTCTCCGCGGCCTGCAGCGCAGCGTTGCTGAAATCCAGCGTGCCGGCATAGTGGCACTGCAGCATGAAGAAGCGCACGGTCATCGCACTGTAGCCCTTGTCCAGGAGTTTGTGGTCGCCCGTGAGCAACTCCTCGGGAGTGAAGCCGTTGCCCTCGCTCTTGGCCATCTTGCGGCCGTTCACGGTGAGCATGTTGCCGTGCATCCAGTAACGCACGGGTGCCTCGCCGTCGGCGGCCACGCTCTGGGCGATCTCGCATTCGTGGTGCGGAAACTGCAGGTCCATGCCGCCGCCGTGGATGTCGAAGGTGCGGCCCAGGTACTTGGTGCTCATCGCACTGCATTCCAGGTGCCAGCCCGGGAAGCCTTCTCCCCATGGGATGGGCCAGATGGCGAAATCGAGCGGGCTGCGCTTCTCATCCATCCCCTCCGTATCACGCGTGTTGGCGAGGAGCTCGTCGATCCTGCGGCCGCTGAGCTCGCCATAGGGATGCTTCCCGGCGAACGCGGGCACGTCGAAATACACGCTGCCATTGGCCTCGTAGCCGAACCCGCTGGCGATGATGCGCTTCACCATCTCGATCTGCTCGATCAGGTGGCCTGTGGCGGTGGGCT
>CAZUNW010000010.1:0-779 GCA_964621425.1 uncultured Chryseobacterium sp.
GAGGCCCGGATGGATCGCTCACGGACCACCTCTTCGCCCCGGAGCAGAGCGCCGAGCGCATGCTGCAGCTGCTCGGTTACCTTCCCCAGGAGGAACCCGTGCGGCGCTGAGGGGCATGTTGGCGGGCGTGGTGTGCGGATCATCGACGCACATCTATCTTTCGCCCCGGCCACCAAGGACAGCCCCCGAACACCGATGAGCGCACGCCCCATCTCCACCTTCCTGGAGAAGCATTTCCTGCATTTCAATGCGGCCGCCCTCGTGGACGCCGCCAAGGCCTACAAGGCGCACAAGGCCTCAGGCCGAAAGATGCTCGTATCCCTGGCCGGCGCCATGAGCACCGGTGAGCTCGGCAAGATCCTCGCCGAGATGATCCGCCGCGGGCAGGTGGACATCATCAGCTGCACGGGGGCCAACCTGGAGGAGGACGTCATGAACCTGGTGGCGCACGACCACTATGAGCGCATCCCGAACTACCGCGACCTGACCCCCGCGCAGGAACGCGATCTCCTGGACCGCGGCATGAACCGTGTGACCGACACCTGCATTCCCGAGCACGAGGCCTTCCGCCGGCTCGAGAAGCACGTGCTGGACCTGTGGACCGCGGACGACAAGAGCGGCAACCGCCGCTTCCCCCATGAGTACTTCTACGCGATGCTCAACTCCGGCGTGCTGGAGCAGTACTACCAGATCGACCCGAAGGACAGCTGGATGGTGGCCGCCGCGGAACGGAACCTGCCCATCGTTTGCCCCGGTTGGGAGGACAGCACCCTCGGCAA
>CAZUNW010000010.1:789-1374 GCA_964621425.1 uncultured Chryseobacterium sp.
TGACTGCAAGCCCGGCATGATGAAGAGCGGCATCGAGTACATGATGTGGCTGGCCGAATGGTATACCCACGAGGCCGGCGGGGAGGGCATCGGCTTCTTCCAGATCGGGGGCGGCATCGCGGGTGACTTCCCCATCTGCGTGGTGCCCATGCTCCACCAGGACCTGCAGCGCGAGGAGGTCCCCTTCTGGAGCTACTTCTGCCAGATCAGCGACAGCACCACCAGCTATGGCAGCTACAGCGGCGCCGTGCCCAATGAGAAGATCACATGGGGCAAACTGTTCATCGGCACCGCGAAGTTCATCATCGAAACTGATGATACTATTGTGCCGCTACTGGTATTACCCTACATCCTGGACA
Source organism: uncultured Chryseobacterium sp. (assembly GCA_964621425.1). Taxonomy (GTDB): domain Bacteria; phylum Bacteroidota; class Bacteroidia; order Flavobacteriales_F; family PHOS-HE28; genus PHOS-HE28. Next base: position 1,149 of record CAZUNW010000010.1, read on the forward strand.
TGTGAACCGCCATGCAACGCCTGATCCGCTCCTTCAACACCCTGACAGACGAGCTGCGCGAAAAGCTGCAGGAGCAATATCCTGACGGCATCGACAACTCGCACATCCGCGCCATCAGCACCGCCAAGGGCGAAACGCTGCGCGTGATCGAGCTGCGCACGGCCGAGGCCATCTACCTCATCAAGATCAACCCCGAAAGCCGCGCCGAGATCGAGGAGTTCCTCGA
>CAZUNW010000010.1:1384-14858 GCA_964621425.1 uncultured Chryseobacterium sp.
GGAGGAAGGTGCGTCCGCAGCCGTATCCGAAGCCCTTGAGGGCGACGACCTGGAGAGCGGTGACGACAAGGAGGAGAGCGATGACGAGGGAGCGGACGCCGATGAGGATGAGGACTCCGATGACGGCGACGACGATGCCGGGGATGCGGATGACGGCGACGCCGGCGACGAGGACGACGACTGAGCCCACCCGGCCACCAACCGCGCCCGTTTGATAAACGCCCTTCGCGGGCCCGTGGACGCCCACGGGCCCGCGCTATTTTGCGCCAACAGGAACACGCGACCCCATGCAAGGGCTCTTCCACATCGCCTTCGCCACCACGGACATCAAGCGCATCAGGGCCTTCTACGGCAAATTCCTCGGGTGCAAGGAGGGCCGGAGCGCGGAGACCTGGGTGGACTATGACTTCTTCGGTCACCAGCTCACCATCCAGCAGGTGCCCAAGCTGATCAGGACCGCGCGCACCTTCAATCCCAAGAGCCCCGCATCACCGGCCGGTGTACCCAGCGATCATTGGGGCATCGTGCTGCCCATGGCCGACTGGAGGAAACTGCGCGACAAGCTGAAGAAGGTGGGGCACCCCTTCCTGGTGGAACCCCGCACGGTGCTCAAGGGAGAGGTGGGAGAACAGGTGAGCCTCTTCATCGAGGATCCGGACGGCCACGCCATCGAGTTCAAGGCCTTTGCCGACCCCGAGGCTGTATTCCAACGGTCCTGAGGCCGAAGCCGGTCAATATGTGCGCGCCGCGAGCAGCACCCCGGCCTCGTCGAACTGCCTGCCATCCACCAGCCGGCCATTGCGGTAGCGCAGGCGGCCAAGGCGGCCGCTGAGCGGGTCGCGAAGTTCCCAGATGCCAGTGCGAAGGCCGCGATCGAACTCTGCCCGGGCCACCTCCACACCATTCTCGGCGAACTGCCTCCAAAGTCCGTTGCGTCGGCCCTCCACGTACCCCCCCATCTCGTGCACACGACCACTCTCGAAATAGGTGATGAAGCGGACCTCCATGCCCGACCGGAACAAGGTGCTTTTCAGGCGCCCGTTCGGATGGCGCTCCTGCGCAAGCAGTTCCTGTGCCGCGGCGGTGTTCACGGCGAACGCCAGGAGGAGCGAAAGGATCACGCTAATGAATGGCCGCATGTCAGGTTCAACGACCGTAAGGTAATGATCGTTTCACCTCATATTCACATTCCCTTAACATGAACTTTCAGCCTGCCGGGTTGGGGCACCTGCCTACTTTAGCCGGCGAGCGATGGTCTTCAGTTCGCCGGTATTCCTCTTCCTGTTCCTGCCCTTGGTGCTGCTCGCCACCCTTGTGGCGGGCAACCTGAAGGCCCGCAACACCGTGCTCACGGTGGCCAGCCTCCTGTTCTACGCATGGGGTGAGCTGGGCTATGTGCTGGTCATGCTGGCCAGCATCCTGCTGAACTACCTCTTCGGACTCTGGGTGGACGGCACGCGGGGCCAGCCCGCGCAACGGCTCGCAACGACCCTGGCCGTGGTAGCCAATGTGGCGTTGCTTGGCTTCTACAAGTACGCCAACTTCCTGGTGGAGAACTTCAACGAGCTTCTCCGGATGCTCGAGCTCCCGCTCGTCCACCTGGACCCGGTGCACCTGCCCATCGGCATCAGCTTCTTCACGTTCCAGGGCATGAGCTACGTGATCGATGTGCACCGCGGGGAGGCTCCCGCCCACAAGCGTCCCGGAGCCATCGCCCTGTACATCGCCCTTTTCCCCCAGTTGATCGCAGGCCCCATCGTCCGCTACATCGATGTGGCCGCCCAGATCGACGACCGCTCCGTGACCATGGAGCGCTACGCCAGCGGTGTACGGCGCTTCATCATTGGCCTGGCGAAGAAGCTGCTCGTCGCGGACACCGTGGCGCGGGTGAGCGGTGCCATCTTCGCCATCCCCCACGCGCACCTGCCCGCCAGCGTGGCATGGCTCGGTGCCTTCGCATTCACGATCCAGCTCTACTTCGACTTCAGCGGATACAGCGACATGGCCATCGGACTCGGGCGCCTCCTCGGCTTCGAGTTCATGGAGAACTTCAATTTCCCCTACATCGCACGGAGCATCCGTGAGTTCTGGAGCCGATGGCACATCAGCCTCACCACCTGGTTCCGCGACTACGTCTACATCCCGCTCGGTGGCAGCCGTGGCGGTACCCTGCGCACCTACAGGAACCTGCTGGCCATCTTCCTCCTCACCGGCCTCTGGCATGGGTCCAGCTGGAACTTCATAATCTGGGGCCTCTTCCACGGCCTGTTCATGGTGCTGGAACGCCTCGGCCTGGGCCGATGGCTGGAACGCGCCCCACGCGCGGTGGGCATGGCCTACACGCTATTCGTGCTCAACCTCAGCTGGGCTTTCTTCCAGAACACCGACATCACCAAGGCCTGGCACTACCTCCTCAGCATGCTGGGCCTGGACCCCCTTGCCAGCCCGCTGTACTACCCCTCCCTGCACCTTACTCCCGATGTGGTCCTCATGCTCGCGATAGGCACCGTCGCGGCAACACCGCTGCCCTCCTTGCTGGCGGACCGTCTGCGCACCCGCATGGGTGCCGCACCCGTTTGGCGCCGCACGTGGAACGCCCTGGACGTTACAGTACACCTGGTGCTGCTGGTGCTCTGCGCCATGCACCTCGCGAGCACCACCTTCACCCCCTTCCTTTACTTCAGGTTCTAGGATGATGGGCCGCTGGGAACGGGTGCTTCTGGTGCTGGTGGGTGCAGCGGTGATGGCCTGCGCATGGTGGATGCTGCGCCCACCGGAGAACGCCCGCGCGGATATCCGCGTGGTATTGACTGTGCGCAGCAACACCACCGACACCTACCACCTTTTCCACGACACGTCAGGCGCGGGATATTCCGAGCAGCTGATGGCCCACGGGGGCGCCTACCCTTCGGACGTGCCAGTGGATGTGGAGTTCCGTCTGCCATTGGTGGAGCGCATCCACGGGCTGCGGCTGGACCCCGGGAACCTGCCGGGCCCTGTGGACCTCATCGGACTCCGTATCAGCGGGCCCTACCGGACAATTGCTTGGGACCACAAGGACCTGGCGGAGCGCTTCGCCCCGATGCACGACATCGATACCCTGCGCACCCAGCTTCTTGAGGATGGCTGGCGGGTGCACTGCACGGGCACCGACCCCTACCTCGCCACACGCGCCGACCTGTCCGGCGAGCTGCGCGCCACCATCTCCCCGCGGCGACCCGGTTTCGGTTCGCTGGTGAAGTCGGCCTCCCTGGCCGCACTGGCGATGCTGGTCCTGCGGCTGCTGCTGCGCTGGGCACGTCTGATGCGCGGCGGCCCGGGAATTCCCTGGCGCCGGCTCCTTTCCTGGAGCACCCTGGTGCTGGCCATCGCCGCGTTGGCCGTCCACCTGCTCACCAGCAGCCTGGTGGCGCGAATCACCACCAGCGAGCGTCCGGTGCAGGTGCTGGTCGCAGGCACCTTCCGCAACACCGATGAGGCACAGGTTTATTACGCGGACCGGCCCGGCGGCTACAGCAAGGAGCGCTATGTGAAGCACGAACTGCCGGGAAGTCCGCGTCCACAGCTGCTGCGCTTCACCCTGCCGGTGGACTCCGCCATCCGTCACCTCCGGTTCGACCCGGGCAGCATGCAGGACACCGTGTGGATCGACAGCCTGTGCCTGCTCACCGGACCCCAGCGCATCCGCCTGGGCCCAGCCGAGATCAAGGACCTCCTGGAACCCAACGAACAGGTGGTCTCCGCGGAAGTGGTGGACGGGCGGCTGCGGCTGGCCATGAAGGGGGGCGATCCCTACCTCAATACACGGGAGGACCTGACACCCCGGCTGGCGGCTCTAAGACGCGATACCGACAGCGGCATACTGCCCACGGCAGCCGGCCTCATAGCTGTGCTCTTCTTCCTGTTCGGCAGCGGCCGTGACCTCGCCGAACGCCTTCGGGAACGGACGGGCGGGCGCACGGACACGCTGCTGGCGGCGCTCTTCAGCGTGGCCATCGCCACGCCCGTGCTGGTGATGATGACCGGCATGGACCCGGTGCTGCGCAACACGGAGAAGCGCGAGCTGGCCAAGTCGCCGCGGTTCGGGCTGGAACGACTGGCAAAGTACCCCACGGAGTTCAACGTCTATTTCGACGAGAACTTCGGACTTCGCAAGCTGCTCTTCCGCTGGAACGCCATCGCACATGTGTACGCGCTGCACACCTCGCCCCTGCCCCACCGCGTCTTCTTCGGCAAGGACGACTGGATGTTCTACGTGCGCGACGGGGCCATGGAGCAATATCAAGACCTCTGCAACTTCCCCGAGGAGAAGGCCGAGCGCATCGCACGGAACCTGGTGGCACGCAGGGACTGGCTGCGCGCCCAGGGCATCCACTACATCCTGATGATCCCCCCGGAGAAATCAACGATCTATCCGGAAAAGCTGCCTTCCCGCATCCACCGGTTCGGCCTTCCCTCCTGTTTGGACCAGTTCCTGGAGCATCTGCGCACGCACACTGACCTGGACGTGGTGGATGTACGCGATGAACTGCGCGCCATGAAGAAGGAGCGCGATGTGTACTACACCACGGACATCCACTGGAACCCCGTGGGCGGCTATGTGGGATACAGGAAACTGATGGAGCACATCGGAAAGCACCTTCCCTCGGCCGGCAAGCCCGTACCCTTCCAGACATACACCATCCGGCCAGATACCAACGACGGGGGCGACCTCGCCCTGCAGATCGGCATGAACGACCTGCTGCCGCGCATCTCACCGATGATGGCACCGGCGAAGAAGCCGCGTGCCGAGCGGATACCTCCGGTGGCCTATGAGGGGTCAGCCTTCTTCAAGTACCAGCCGGTTATCGACCAGGTGGCCGATACAACGAAGCCCCGCCTGCTCATGTGGCGCGACTCCTTCGCCGTTTACATGATCCCCCACCTCAGCGAGCACTTCAGCCGGAGCGTGTACATCTGGACGCCCATCTTCCTGCACCAGATCGTGGAGAAGGAGCACCCGGACGTGGTGGTGCAGGAGATCATGGAGCTCTTCCTGAACGACCTGGAGCAGGACGACCTGCCTCTTCCGCCTTTTCCGCCGGCCGCGGCCGGCGGTGCAGCGCCCTAGAGGGCGAACTGCCAGTCGTGCACCCCCCTGCTCAGGTTGGGATTGTAGGAGGGGTCGTCCTCCACGTAGGCATGCCAGCGCTCCCGGAACAGGGCAACCTCGCGCAGGTGGCGCTCGTAGCTCTCACGCGTCATGTGCGGGTGGCCCCGGGCGAGCGCCTCGTCGTGGTATACGCTCACATGCGGGAGGTATACGTTACGGACACCGGAATCACGCACCCGACGCCCGAGGTCCACACCGTTGTACTCCACGCTGAAAGCCTCGTCCCACCCACCGACCCGGTCCAGTTTCGCCCGCTCCACCATCATGCACGCAGCGGTGACCGCGCTGTAGTTGTTGATGGTGTTGATGTAGTTGAAGTAGCCCGGACCGTCCTTGTGGTAGCCCACGAAGGTGTGGCCGGCCACCCCTCCAAGGCCGATGACCACACCAGCGTGCTGGATGGTGCCATTGGGATAGAGCAGCTTCACACCCACGGCGCCCGTTCCCGGCCGCTGGCTCCAGCTGTGCATCAGCCGCAGCCAATCGGCGTGGATCACCTCTGTGTCATTGTTGAGGTAGCAGATATGCTGGCCGGTGGCTTTTGAGGCGGCGAAGTTCATCAGGCCGGAGAAGTTGAACGGCGCATCATGCCGGTACCAGCGGAAGCGACCGGACTCACGGGCGGCCGTATCATCCAGCAACTCGAACAGCGCATCCTCACGGCTGTTGTTACTGATCACGATCACCTCGAAATCGGGGTGGTCGGTGAGTGCGAAGAGCGACCGAAGGCAGGTCCGCAGTATATCCGCCTTGTCCTTGGTGGGGATCACCACGCTCACCCGGCCGTGCAGGGGGGCCGTGAAGCGGATGCCGTAGCCCCTGAAACCCTCGAGGAATGCCACCTCCGCCGGTTCGCCGCGGCGCTCGAGGGCCTCGGTGAGCGCCCGCTTCGCGGCATCGTAGGCGTAGGGCTTCACCTCCTCGCTGCGGGCCGCACTGCCGGCATGTATGCGCCAGTGGTACAGCACACGGGGCACATGGACGATGCGGTCCGTGCGTTCCGTCACTCGCAGCAGGACATCATAGTCCTGGCTGCCCTCGAAGCCCGCACGGAAGCCGCCCACTGCGCGCAACAGAGCCGTACGCACCACCACCAAGTGGCCGAAATAGTTGCGCGACAGGAGGTGCTCCGGGCTCCACTGCGGCTTGAAATGCGGCTCGCTGTGCCTGCCCAGTTCATCGACCTTGTCCTCGTCGGTGTAGAGCAGGTCCACCGAACGGTCGCGCTGCATCCGCTTGACCACGTGGAAGAGCGCATCGGGCGCGAGCACATCGTCATGGTCCATCAGCGCTGTGAACTCGCCGGTGGCCAGTTCCAGTGCGCTGTTGCTTGCCCGGGCGATGTGCCCGTTCTCATTGCGGAAGACCACACGGATCCGCCCGTCGGCCTGCCTCCAGCGCTCAAGGCAGCGGCGCACCGCTGGGTCGGGGCTCCTGTCGTCGGCGATGCAGAGCTCCCAATCGGGATACACCTGGTCCACCACGGAGCGGATGGCGGCGTCCAGCAGCGGTACTGGCGGGTCATACACCGGCATCACCACACTGATCAGCGGTCGATGGGCGAAGCCCTGCACAAGGTCCGCATACTCGCGGAGATCGCTTGGCCGTGCAAAGTGCCGAGCCATCCATTGGTGGTAGGGATCTCCGGACTGCACGGCCATGGCCTGCTGCTGCTCATCACCGACCAGGATGCGCACAGGGCGCTCCTCGGTCAGCAGGTACAGCGCGCGGAACACCTTGGCCAGGAACTTCCGCAGGATGCGGCGGCCCTGCCCCGAAAGCAGGAACACCAGGCGCCGCACCCACTTGAAGCCCCTGCGCGAGGTATCGCTCGAGGTGCGCAGGAGGGCACGCATGCGGTGGTAACCGGCACGCATTCGCCACAGCCGGCTCGACTCGATGGCCTTGATGCGCGCCTCATACTGGCCGATGAGCGCCTGCAGGGCCCGACCGTGCTCACGCTGCACTTCCAGAGCACGCATCGCCCGGTCCAGCTCACCCACCAGGCGGTGGGCCTCGGCGGCCAGCAGGTCGCGGTCCGTGTCCGGTGCGGCTGTGGGGTCCCGTTCGCGCTTGTCCATCTCCATCATGCTTCCACGGGGATGCCGAGCAGCCCGTGGTAGTGAACGCCCACCTCGTGCGCACCACCCACCTTCACCAGGCGCCCGCCCTCCATGCAACCCGCCCTGTCGCAAAGGCGCTGCACCTCGCCCAGGGCATGGGACACGAAGACGATGGTACCTCCCTTCCGCTTCAGCTCACCGATGCGTTCGTAGCACTTCTGCTGGAAGCCTGCGTCACCAACGGCAAGCACCTCGTCAATGAGCAGCACCTCCGGATCGCCTGTGGTGGCGATGGCAAAGCCCAAACGGGCCATCATCCCGGTGCTGTAGCGCTTCACCGGCATGTTGAGGTCCTCCTCGGTCAGGCCAGCGAAGTGGCGCACGTGCTCCACCGTTCGTCGCATAGCCATGCGGTCACCGCCCATGAGGGCCGCACAGAGCCGTGCGTTCTCGATCCCGTCCATCTCCGGCTCCAGGCCCACACCCAGTGCCAGCATGGGTGCCACACGGCCACGCACCGTGACCGAACCCGCCGTGGGTTCCACGATGCCAGCAAGCACACGGAGCAAGGTGCTCTTACCACTGCCATTGCGTCCCACGATGCCGAAGCACTCCCCGCGGGCAATGTCCAGGTCCACGTGGTGGATGATGCGTCTGCGCTCCAGCAGGCCCTTACCGCCCAGGGACACCAGGTACTCCTTGATGGAGCGGTAGCCATGGCGCAGCACGTGGTATTCGGCCTGCAGCCCACGCACCTCGATCATCGGTCCAAGCTCCATGTCAGTAGTTGGCAACGAGTCCCCTGCGCAGGGAGCGGTAGGTAGCAAGGCCAAGCATGAGGGCGGCCAACGCCAGCCCTGTGACGAGCAGCACGGTCCGTATATCTGGCACACGGCCATCATGCACAATTCCCCGGAACAGGTCGATGTACCAGTAAAGGGGGTCGAATCCCATGATCCAGCGCAGGTCGGCCGGTACCAGGTCCGGCGGATAGGCGATGGGCGTGATGTAGAACAGGGCCGGCAACAGCGCGTTCCACAGCAGGCCGATGTCGCGGAAGTAAACGTTGAGGGTGCACAGCACCAGCCCGATGCCGAGGACGAAGACAGCAAAGACGAGCAGCGCAGGCAGGGCAAGCAGATGAACGGGCTCCGGCCGCCAGCCGAAGGCCGCGAGCAGCAGGGCGAACGGGACCAGGGAGAAGAGCAGGTTGATGAGGCCCGCGAGCAACTGCGCCATGGGAAAGACCAGCGGCGGGACAGCGAGCGACCGCAGCACATGGGCGTTCTCCACCATGGCACCGAGTACGTGGGCGGAAGTGGTGGCGAAGAAGGTCCACAGGATGAGCCCCGAGAGCGCGAACACCGGGTAGTTCGCCACGTGCTGAAATGCCTGGCTGAAGATGAACAGGAAGATGGCCAGGTAAAGCACCGGGTTCAGGAAGGTCCACGCGAAGCCCAGCAACGAACTCTTGTAGCGCAACCTGACGTTCTTCCAGGCCACCTGCAGGAGCAGCGATGCGCCGATGGCGCGGCCTGCGGGCATAGCGGTGGCTTCATGGCCTTGCATGGTGCGCAAGATAGCCGACCGGCCGCGCGGACGGCCCTACCTTGGCCACCATGGCACTCGTGCTCAACGGCCGCTGCCTGCAGCGCCCGGTCACCGGTGTGGAGCGCTACGCCCTGCAGCTGCAGCAGGTATTGGCCCGCATGGACATGCCCTTCCGCACCGAGCACCCTCGCGGGACAGGCCCGGCCGCCGGCCACCTTTGGGAGCAGTTCGCGCTGCCGCTGAGGCTGCAACGGGGCGAGATCCTCATCAGCCCCGCCAACACCGGACCCTTACTCGCACGGGACCAGGTGCTTGTGGTTCACGACCTCGCCTGGCTCCACCATCCGGAGTGGTTCAGCTGGGGCTTCGCCACGTGGTACCGATCCCTGCTCCCTGCGCTCATGAAGCGGGTACGCGGTGTGATGACGGTCTCACCGCACGTGGCCGCGGACATCTCCGCGCAATGGCCCCGTCTGGCGGGCCGCATCCATGTGGTGCCCCCAGCGGCCATGCGACCGCCGCGGAGCGCAACGCCCCTCCGTGATCGCGAACCGTTCCTGCTCTTCATCGGGCCGGGAGATCCGCGCAAGGACGTGCGCACGTTCCAGCGCGCCTTCGCCCTTCACCGGTCCGTGAACCCCTCCGTGCGGGCCGTGGTCGTGGGCGACGGCGGCCATGTCTTTGCCGCCACCGGGGCGCAGCCCGCCGAGGGCGAGCACTGGATGGGTCGCGTTGATGACACCATCCTCAGCGACCTGATGCTGCGGGCCACCGCACTTGTGATGCCCAGCCGCCTCGAGGGGTTCGGCCTGCCCGTGCTGGAGGCCATGGCGCACGGCTGCCCGGCCATCGTGAGCGACCTGCCCGTCTTCCGCGAGAACTTCGGCGAGGCCGTCCTGCGTGTGCCCGCCGGCGATGCGGCTACCTTGGCCGCTGCAATGAACAGGCTGGTGACGGAGCCCGGACTTGGCGAACACCATGCACGCGCCGGCCTCGAGCGCGCCGCGCAATTCACGCGAGCCGCACAGCTCAAAGCCCTGCAAGACGCCATCCATCACCTGACCCACGACCTCATCCACTGACGCATGCGCATCGCCCTGGTGCACGATTGGCTGGCCACTCGCGGCGGTGCCGAGCGCGTCACCCGCGAGCTTGTGGACCTCTTCCAGCCGGATGTGTTCGCCCTGGTCGACCTGCTCTCCGACGAGGCCCGCGAAGAGGTGCTGGCCGGGAGGCATGCGCGCACCACATTCATCCAGCAGCTACCCTTCGCACGAAGCCACTTCCGATACTACCTGCCGCTTTTCCCCGCCGCGGTGGAGCGCCTAGACCTGCGCGGCTATGACCTCATCCTGTCCGCCTCCTATGCGGTGGCCAAGGGCGTGCGTGTGCGTCCCGGCCAGGCGCACCTGAGCTACATCCACACGCCCATGCGCTACGCATGGGTGATGGAGGATGAATACCTCCGTGACCATGGCGTGAAGGGGCCTGCGGCATGGGTGGCGCGGATGGTGCTGCGCTGGCTGCGCGCCTGGGACCTCGCCAATACCCGCAGCATCCACCGCATCATCGCGAACAGCCACAACACCGCCGCACGCATCCGCGCCTGCTACGACCGCGGATCAGAGGTCATCCACCCCCCTGTGGACATGGACCGCTTTACAGCGGGTGACCAGGAGCGCCGGCACCATGTCACGGTGTCGCGCCTGGTGCCCTACAAGCGTGTAGATCTCATCATCGAGGCCTTCCGTGGCATGCCCGAACGCAGCCTGGTGGTGGTCGGTGATGGGCCGGAACGCCGCCGTCTGCAACGTGACCTGCCCGGCAATGTGCGCATGCTGGGCGAGGTATCGCACACCGAACTCCTGGCCAACCTTCGCAGTGCGCACGCCCTGGTGGCCGCAGCGAACGAAGACCTTGGACTGACGCTCCTGGAGGCCAATGCCTGCGGCACCCCGGTGATCGCCCTGGCCGCGGGCGGCTACCTCGAGACCGTGGTGGACGGCGTAACAGGTGTGCTGTTCCCCGAAGCGAAGGCGGACGCCATCCGGGCCGCGGTGGACCGTCTCGCGACCCGGGGTGTGGCAGCGGACGCCGCGGCCCTGCGGGCACATGCGGCACGCTTCGGACGCGATGTGTTCCGTGCGGCCATGCGACGCGCAGTGGAGCAATGCCTCGATGATGCGCGGAAGTGACCACCTGCTGGACCGGGCCGCCGCCGGGCTGGTGCTGCTGCTTGCCGCCCAGGCGCTCTGGCCGCTGCAGGCCACCGGGGTGGTCCTGATGGCCTTTTCGCTGGTGCAATTGGTCCGGGCGGTTCGCGGTGGCTTGCTCACGCGGCCGCGTCATGGTCCCTTGGTACTCGCAGCGGTCCTTCCCTTCGCGCTACTGGCAGCCCGCGCACCCTTCAGCGCGGACCCCTCAGCCGCGTGGCTGATGGCCGAACGCACCGTACCGCTTGCGCTGCTGCCCATTCTGCTGTTGCTGGGGCCTCCGGTCGCCCTGCCGCGGCAGGTGCCGCTCGATGTCCTCAGCATCGCGGGCCTGCTGCTGGGTTTGCGCGGCATCGTACTCCCGGTGCTGGAGGATCCGTCCCTCCTCGAGGCACCGCGGCCGCTGCGCGAGGCCTTCGCCCGCGCAACCGGCATGCACGCGGTGTATGGGGCTTATAACCTCTGTGTGGCTGCGCTCGTGCAGATGGCGCCTGCATGGAAGCAGCGGGCGCCGCTCCGGGGCCTGCTCATCGGGGCCTGTGTGCTACTGGCCTCCCTGCTTGCCTCCCGCATGCCCGTGATCGCCCTCGGCGTTTCACTGGTGGTGCTGGCGGCCTCCTCCCGCCTGCCCTGGCAGGCCGTGCTGCGCTTGACCCCTGCGGCCGGCATCCTGCTTGTGCTCGTCCTCGCACTTCCCACGCTGCGCGAACGCTTCATCGAGGTGCTGGACACCCCGCTGGCCGTGCCCGTTGCAGCAACGAGTGACACCGGGGAGCGGTGGGCCTTGGTGCATTGCAGCATGGAACTTGTCAAAGCCCACCCATGGGCCGGCATGGGACCCGATGCCGTGCGGAAGGGCATGGATGATTGCCTGCGTGGGGTGGCCGGTGGCGCGTACGCGGACGGACACCACGGGCCTCACGACCAACTGCTGCTGTGGTGGGCCGCCCTGGGCCTTGCGGGCGCCTTTGCATTCATTCTGCTATTCGCCGTGCCGGCGCGGCAGGCGCTGCGTAGAAGGGACGGAACACTGCTGGCGGTGCTCGCCTACTTCGCACTCTGCTGCTTCACCGAGGACCTGCTGGACCGGCAATGGGGCGTTGTGCTCTTCGCATTCATCAGCACATGGATGGCCGCTTCGGCCTACGGAGGCAAGGACGGCTGACACCGGCCTCTTCGCTTTTCAAAAGTTATCCACACGCTTCCGGACGCCCTGAGGCACCCGGCTATTTTCGCGCCGCACCCCACACGCATGCCAGCCGCCCAAGTCGCTCCCAGCAAGGCCTCCCGCCCTTCCACCGACGACCTGGCAGGCATCTGCTCGCAGGTGCGCCGTGACATCATCCGCATGGTGCATGCGGTACAGAGCGGCCACCCCGGGGGATCGCTCGGATGCACCGAATACATGGTGGCCATGTATTTCCGCGTTCTGCGGCACGACCCGCGGAACTGGTCGATGAACGGCAACGGGGAGGACCTCTTCTTCCTCAGCAACGGCCACATCAGTCCCGTCTGGTACAGCGTGCTCGCCCGTTCCGGATATTTCCCGCTCAAGGAGCTGGCCACCTTCCGCAAGCTGGACAGTCGCCTGCAGGGGCATCCCACCACGCATGAAGGCCTGCCCGGTGTACGGATGGCCTCGGGCTCACTTGGACAGGGCCTGAGCGTGGCCATTGGTGCCGCACTTGCCAAGCGCCTCAACGGCGATGCACACCTCGTGTACAGCCTGCATGGCGATGGTGAACTGCAGGAGGGACAGATCTGGGAGGCCGCCATGAGCGCCTCGGCACATCGCGTGGACAACCTCATCGCAACCGTGGACTGGAATGGCCGCCAGATCGATGGTGACGTGGATGCCGTGATGCCGCTGGGCGACCTGCCTGCCAAATGGCGCGCCTTCGGATGGGATGTCCTGGAGATGGACGGGAACAACATCGACGCTGTGCTGCGCGGCCTCGATGAGGCCCGCGCGCGCACGGGTAAGGGCCGTCCGGTGGCGATCATGATGCGCACCGAGATGGGACAGGGGGTGGACTTCATGACAGGCACGCACCACTGGCACGGCGTGGCCCCCAACGACGACCAGGCCGCAAAGGCACTGGCGCAGCTACCGGAGACGCTCGGCGACTACTGAGACCCAGCGCCGAACCGATGCCACGCGTTCTGGTACACCGTTGGATGCAGCGGTCCACGATGCGCACTCTCCTCCTACCGTTCCTTGTCCTGCTCCTGACAGCCGGTGCCACCGCCCAGCAGGGGGAGCGGCCCAAGATCAACACCGCCCGGGACCTGCTTCTGCGGTCGCTGGCCGAACTGCAGGGCAGGGAGGACATCGAGCTCGCCCTTCGCCTTTACGGCCACCAGACGCCCATTGAGCCCGGCAAACAGGACTGTAACGACACCCGCCTGGAGGTGCCCTTCGGAAAGGATGCCATCGCCGGCATGCGTCGCGTACTCGAGGGTGTGCGCTGCGTGGGCACCACCCCCATCGCCCG
>CAZUNW010000010.1:14868-18482 GCA_964621425.1 uncultured Chryseobacterium sp.
CGAGGAGAAGGGCGTGCGCAACATCATCGTGCTCATCACCGATGGCATCGAGGCCTGCGACGAGGATCCCTGCGCGGTGAGCCGTGCCCTCCAAGCCAGGGGGATCGTGCTGAAGCCCTTCGTGATCGGTGTTGGCCTTGATGACGGCCAGCGTTACAGCCTGCGCTGCGTGGGCAACTACTACGACGCCAGCTCGCCGGAGCTCTTCGCCCATGTCCTGGACGTTGTGGTGGCCCAGGCACTGAATACCACCACCTGCCAGGTGGACCTGCTGACGATGGCAGGCAAGCCCACCGAGACCGATGTGGCGATGACCTTCTACGACCAGCGCACCGGCGACGTGCAGTACCAGTTCGAACATACGCTCAACGAGCGCGGCCTTCCGGATACGCTCACGCTGGATCCCGTGGTCACCTACCGCCTGGTCGTCCATACCGTCCCACCCGTGGTGGAGCAGCAGGTGCAGTTGAAGCCCGGCCTGCACACCGTGATCAAGGTGCCCGCCGGCCAGGGTGACCTGGAGTTGAGACTGGGCAGCGGCATGGCAGATCCGTACGGGGTGCAATGCCTTGTGCGCAGGGCCGGAGAGGCCGCCACGCTGCATGTGCAGCGGGCCAACACCACAGACCGCTACCTGGTGGGCACCTACGACCTGGAGGTGCTCACGCTGCCGCGCCTGCTCATCCCGGGCGTGCGCATCGAGCAGGACGCCGTCAACACTGTACAGGTGCCGCAGGAAGGCGTGCTCAACATACAGGCGGGGGCGCCGGGCCACGGCGCGCTCTTCGTGCTGCGCGGAAGTGAGCGGGAATGGGTCGCCGACCTGGACACGCGGGACGGGCAGGACCAGTTCCGCCTGCTGCCGGGATCCTATGAAGTGGTCCACCGCAGCGCGAACGCGCGCCGCACTGAATACTCCATCGTCAAGGCCGTCACCGTGGAAAGCGGGCGGTCCGTCAACCTCACCTTCTGAACCCGAACGCCGATGAACCCCTTCCCCAAGCTCGACGAAAAGGACACCCGCTCCGGCTTCGGTGCCGGACTGCTCGAGGCCGGACAACGCGACCCGAACGTGGTGGCGCTCTGCGCCGACCTGACCGGCTCGCTCAAGATGGACGCCTTCGCCAAGGCCTGCCCCGAACGCTTCGTGCAGGTGGGCGTGGCGGAAGCGAACATGATGGGACTGGCGGCGGGGCTCACCATCGGCGGCAAGATCGCCTTCACCGGGACCTTCGCCAACTTCAGCACGGGTCGCGTCTATGACCAGATCCGCCAGAGCATCGCCTACGCGGGCAAGAACGTGAAGATCTGTGCGAGCCACGCGGGCCTCACCCTCGGGGAGGATGGCGCCACCCACCAGATCCTGGAGGACATCGGGCTGATGCGGATGCTGCCGGGCATGACCGTGGTGGTGCCGGCGGACTTCAACCAGACCAGGCAGGCCACCCTGGCGATCGCCGTGCATGAGGGCCCGGTCTACCTGCGGTTCGGGCGACCCAAATGGCCCGTGTTCATACCGGCGGACATGCCATTCGAGATCGGCAGGGCCCAGGTGCTGTTGGAGGGTGCAGACGTCAGCATCTTTGCCTGCGGCCACCTGGTGTGGCGCGCCCTCCAGGCTGCGGAAGCGCTGCTGGCCGAAGGCATCCGCGCGGAGGTGATCAACGTGCACACGATCAAACCGTTGGACGCGGAGGCGGTCCTATCCTCCGTAGCGCGAACGGGATGTGCGGTGACCTGCGAGGAACACAACCGGTACGGTGGCCTGGGCGACGCCGTCGCCCAACTGCTCGCCTGCAAGCACCCCACACCCCAGGAGTTCGTGGCCGTGAACGACGTGTTCGGCGAGAGCGGCACCCCGGACCAGCTGCTGCGCAAGTACGGGCTCGACGTACCCGACATCATCGCGGCCGTGCACCGGGTCCGCGCGCGGCGCTGAACGTCCCTGACCTCCACCGCCCGCCGCTGCGCGCATGACCCCGCTCAGCGACAGTGAACTGCTTGCCCTCTTCCGGAAGGAGGACACCCGGCATTACGCCTTCGATCTCCTCGTCAGGCAGTACCAAGGCAGGTTGCATGCCTTCATACGCCGCATGGTCACCGATCCGGACGAGACCAAGGACGTGCTGCAGAACGTGTTCGTCAAGGCGTGGAACGGGATCGACCGCTTCCGCGAGGACGCACAACTGTTCAGCTGGCTCTACCGCATCGCCCACAATGAGTGCATCAACCACCTGAAACGGATGCGGCGCGGCCTGTTCGTGAACGAGGAACGGATCCTCGAACGGCTAACGACCACACTGGACGACAGCGAGCACTTCTCCGGCGACGCGATCCAAGCCGCGCTCCAGCGCGCCGTCATGCGCCTGCCGGACAAGCAGCGGGCGGTTTTCACCATGAAGTACTTCCAGGAACTGAAGTACGAGGAGATCAGCGTGATCACAGGCACCAGCGTCGGTGCGCTCAAGAGCAGCTACCACATCGCAGTGCGCAAGATCGAGGATAGCCTCACCCGCGATCGAACCAAATGAACCTTACGTTGTCCAACCCCACGCGCCCCATGGAGAATCACGACGACCCCGACGACCTCCGACGTCTGGCTCCCCGCCTGGCATCCATGCCCCGTGTCGATCCCTTCGTGGTCCCTGCGGGCTTTGCGGATGATCTGCCACGCTCGCTGCGGGCTAGGCTGGCCCCAGCTGCGGGTCCCAACCGACCGCGTTGGGCATCGCGCCTTGTCCTCGCCACACCCATGCTGGCCGCACTGGTGGTTGCGTGGATGCTGTTCAACCCCTACGACGGGGAGGGTACCACAACGGATGCACCGGACCTCACGGACCTGGCGGTCGCCGCTTCCATCGCCGAGGAGGACCTGCTGCAGGAACTTTCGGAAACGGAACTGGCCGCGCTGGCCACCGAACCGGAGGCCCCAAGCCTCACCGCGGCCGAACTGGCGGATTACTACGAACTGACCGGTACCGACATATCCGAACTCATCGAAAGCCTATGAAACCCTACCGCATTCCCCGCCTCGGGCTCATCTGCGTGCTCGCAGCGCTACCATGGCTGCTCGTCGCCCAGGATGACGAGCTCCCCATCCCGTCCGAGCGCCTGCAGGAGGTCAAGGCGCAGAAAAGCGCATACCTAACCCGCAAGATGGATCTCGGGCCCGATGAGGCACAGCGGTTCTGGCCGGTGTACAACCAGTTCGAAAAGCAACTGGAGGATATCCGGAAGGACCGGCGCGAAGCACACCGCGCCCTCCGCGGCGATGGCACCCTCACGGACGCGGAGGCGGCATCGGCGATCGACCGCGACCTGGCCTCCCAGCAGCGGGAGCTTGATGTGCGAAAGCGATACAGCGGTGAGTTCGTGAAGCTCATCGGTGCGCGCAAGACCATGGAGCTCCAGCGCGCCGAACGCGAGTTCAACCGGGAACTGCTGCGCCGCCTCCGGGATCGCCTCGGCGACAGACCGCCGGGCCGCAGGTGACCTGCGCTCACCACCTTTGCGGCGACACCATTCAGCCGCCATGAAGGACCTCCACGACGCCTTCAACGCGCACCTCGCGCAGACCAGCCCCGCACCCATCGGCCTCGACATCGTGGGGGCGG
>CAZUNW010000010.1:18492-25250 GCA_964621425.1 uncultured Chryseobacterium sp.
CCCTGGTCACGCGCGACGGCCGCCGCACCCTGGACCTCGTGGCCGGCCTCGCCGTGGCCAACGTGGGCCACCGGCATCCACGGGTGGTTAGTGCCATCAAAGACCAGTGCGACCGGTACCTGCATGTGATCCCCTATGGCGAGTTCGTGCAGGAGCCGCAGGTGCGCTTCGCCGAACGACTCGCGTCGGTACTGCCGGCCTCACTGGACTCCGTGTACTTCGTGAACAGCGGCACCGAGGCCATCGAGGCCGCAGTGAAGCTCGCCAAGCGCGCCACCGGGCGGACCCGGCTGCTGGGCTGCAGGAGGAGCTACCACGGCAGCACACACGCTTCCCTCAGCCTCACCGACAATGAGGCGAAGAAGTTCCGCAACCGTCCCCTGCTGCCCGATGTGGAGCACATCACCTTCAACGACCCTCACGAACTGGAGCGCATCACAGCCGAGGTGGCGGCGGTGGTGGTGGAGCCCATTCAGGGTGATGCCGGCGTGCGCGTGCCGGATGCGGCATGGCTGCGCGCCCTCCGCGACCGATGCGACGGCGCTGGAGCACTGTTGATCATGGACGAAGTGCAGACCGGCTTCGGGCGGACGGGCCGCCTCTTCGCCTTCGAGCACAGCGGCGTGGTGCCCGACATCCTGGTGCTCGGCAAGGCGCTGGGCGGGGGCCTGCCCATGGGGGCTTACGTGAGCAGCAGGCAACGCATGGACCTGTTGACGCACGAACCGGTGCTGGGCCATATCACCACCTTCGGGGGGCACCCCCTACCCTGCGCGGCCGGCCTCGCGGCATTGGAGGTTCTGCTCGAGGAGCGCCTCGCAGAGAACGCCGTACGCATGGGCACCCTGTTCCGTGAACTGCTGGTTCACCCGCGCATCCGCGAGGTGCGCGGTGTGGGTCTGATGCTGGCTGTGGACCTCGGGGATGCGGCCCTCGTGCAACAGGTGGTGCACGGCTGCCTGGACGACGGGGTACTGGGCTTCTGGTTCCTGAGCTGCCCCACCGCCTTCCGCATCGCGCCACCCCTGTGCATCACGGAGCACCTAGTACACCAGGCATGCAGCAGCATCCTCCGGCGCCTCGACTGAGCCCCGCAGCGAACATCACGCTGGCTTAACGCGAGGTGCCGCTGCGATCGCGCATCTTCGCCCCGGCCATGAAGCGTCGCGTCGACCTGCTCGTGCTGAGCGACCTGCACCTGGGCACGCACGGCTGCCGGGCGGAGGAGCTTTACGCCTACCTGCGCTCCGTGAAGCCGAGGCGCGTGATCCTCAACGGCGACATCATCGACATCTGGCAGTTCAAGAAGAGCTATTTCCCAAAGAGCCACATGCAGGTGGTGAAGCACCTGCTGAAGCTGGCCGGCAAGGTGCCCGTGCATTACATCACCGGCAACCACGACGAGGCTCTGCGCCGGTTCAGCCCGAGCCACCTGGGCAACCTGCATTTGGTGGACAAGCTCGTGCTCACGATCGACGGCCGCAGGCACTGGTTCTTCCACGGTGACCTCTTCGACGCCACAATGACGCACGCCAAGTGGCTTGCACGTCTCGGCGGATGGGGCTATGACCTGCTCATCCGCATCAACACCGTGGTGAACTGGACGCTGGAGCGCGTGGGCAGGCCACGCATGAGCCTGAGCCGGAAGGTGAAGAACAGCGTGAAGCGGGCCGTGAAGTTCATCAGCGACTTCGAGATGACCGCGGCGGAGATCGCCATCCATGAGGGCTATGACCGGGTTGTGTGCGGCCACATCCACCAGCCGCAGATGCGAACGATCACCACCACACGGGGCAGTGTGGAATACCTCAACTCCGGCGATTGGATCGAGCACCTGAGCGCGCTGGAGTACCATGACGGCCGCTGGCATCTCTACATGCACGAGCACGGGGTGCCCGTCCCCCACGAACCTTCGGCCCCGCAACCGCACGCCTGAGTTTCAGGCGCCGTCGGCCATCCCCTTGCGCAGGTCCTCCACGGTGCGCGGCGGGAGCTTGCGCAGATCGAGCACCATCAGGCCGTCCAGCGCATCATTGAAGTGCGGATCGCAGTTGAACCCAATGATGCGGGCGTTGAGCAGGAGGTACTTCTTGAGGAGAACGGGCATGGCTGACTCCTGTGGGTCCACCTCGGCAATGAGCCGGTCCATCTTCTTCATGTCGGCCTCAGAGGCCTGCACGAGCGCCTCGCTGTCAGGGCCCTCGCGCTTGACGCGGAAACGGTTGCGCGGAGCGACCAATGCAGCGAGCTCATGGTCGTAGTGATGCCGCTCCACATAGGCCATGATAAGGGCCCTGGAGAAATGGCTGTAGGAGCTGCTTATGCTGACCGGGCCGATGAGGTATTGGTGGTCCGGGTGTGAGGTGATGTGTATGAGCAGGCCACGCCAGAGCATGAAGAGCGGCAGCCGCTGACGCTGGTAATCGGGCGCGATGAACGAACGGCCCAGTTCGAAGCTCCGGCGCAGGACCCGGTCCATGGCACGGTGCATGCGGAACAGGGTGCTGAGGTACAGACCCCTTCGCCCGTAGCGGGGCATGATGCGCGCGCCATCACCGATGCGGTAGGCGCCCGCCAATCTCCTGCGCGAGCGGTCCCAGAGGAAAAGGTGATCGTAGTAGAGATCGAACTCATCCAGGTCGATGCGCTTGTTGGTCCCCTCGCCTGCGGCACGGAAGGTCACCTCGCGCAGCCGGCCGATCTCGCGGAGCATGTGGGGTATCCGTTCGCTGCCGGCCAGATAAAGGTCGAAACCGCCCTGCGTGTTGATGCGCAGGTCGGCGATGCCGGCCAGCTCCTGCTCCAGAAGGGCGGGGTCCACAGCCTCCACCACCTCCTTGGGACGGCGCGGGAACAGCAGCGGCCGGAACTGTTCGCGGCGGACCTGCACACCGGAGCCCAGCGCGTAGGTCTTGGCACGCAGGTAGCGGCCCAGCTGCTCGGCGGAGGAGAAGGCTGCGATCTCCCTGGCGGGGATGGGCTTCCCGATGCGCATGCGCACCTGCCTTCCACGCATCCGCAGCATCTCGTTGGGCAGCGTCAGGGTGCGCAGGTTGGGATGGATCATGCCCAGCATCTGGAACACCATGGAGTTCGCGCCATCGAACCAGACCGGCACCACGGGCACACCCGCATGCTGAACGAGCTTCAATGCAGGTACCTTCCAGCGTGGATCGGCCACAGCCTTGATGTCCGTGCGCCAGCTGCTCACCTCCCCGGCGGGGAAAAGGGCCAGCGCCCCACCCTCCTTCACATGGCCCAGCGCTGCGCGCATCCCCTGGAAGCTGCTGGCACTGCGCAGTTGCTCGAACGGGTTCACCGGGATGAAGCGGTGCCCCAATGGCTTGATCTGTTGGAGGAGGAAATTGGCCATCACACGGAGATCCGGGCGCAGCTCGCCGAACACCTGAACGAGGGCCATGCCGTCGATGGCACCATAGGGGTGGGTGGCCACCAGGACCACCCCTCCCTCCCGCGGGACCTGGGCCAGCTGCTCGTCGGGCACCTCCAGTTCGAGCTCCAATTGCCCAAGGACAGCGCGCACGAAGGCGATGTCGTGCAGGTGGCTGGCCGCATCGTACACCCTCTGGAGGCGCTTGAGGCCGCTGACCTCCGTGAACAAGGCCAGCCGGGGATCGCCCGGGCGCATGTGGCTGGCCTTGGCCAGTTCCACGGGATCGACAAGCCGGTCCTTCGGTGGCATCCGGCCAAAGGTATCGAGAGGGGGCCGCCATGCACCGGGAGCGATCAGGGCCACCGGCTTGCCTTAACTTCGGATCCCTTCCGGACCGCATCATGAAGCGCGCATCCCACCTCCTGCTGGCCGCCGGCCTAACCCTGACCCATTCAACGCTCCCGGCCCAGACCTACTGGGGCATGACCAGCACGGGCGGCACCAGCGACATCGGAACCATCTACACACTGACGCAAACGGGTACCTACACCAAGGTGCACGACTTCTTCCGGGTGGCGGGCGGTGGCCCGAAATGTGACCTGATGCAGGCGGGGAACGGCCGCATGTATGGCGTCACTGAGTTCGGTGGCACAAATGGCGTGGGCACGCTGTTCGAATTCAATCCCACCAACGGGACCTTCGTCACGCTGGCCAGCTTCAGCAACACACTGGGTGAGCAGCCCGTGCGTGGACTTGTGCAGCATACCAACGGAAGGCTTTACGGGACCTGCAGTGCCGGAGGGGCCAATGGTTTCGGGACCATTTTCGAGTACAACATCAGCACCAACGTCCTGGCGAAGCGCCACGATTTCGTGAATGTCGGTGCCAACCTGAACGGACGCTCGCCGCGGGGAGGCCTCGTGCAGGCCGCCAACGGTCAGTTATATGGCACCACGCTGCTGGGCGGTGCCACCAACCAGGGCATCATCTTCGAGTTCCAGCCCACGGGCAACAACTTCCTCAAACGGGCCGACCTGACGCTTGCTGGCGGTGCACGCCCCTTCGCCGGGCTGATGCGCGCAAGCAACAACCTGCTCTACGGCACCACCACACAGGGCGGCACCAACGGCGAGGGGGTCATTTTCAGCTTCAACACGACCACATTCGCCTACACGACCCTCCACAACTGCTCCGTGGCCAATGGGGCCGTGCCCTATGGAGAGCTCGTCCAGAACGGCACCGGCGGGCTGCTTTACGGAACAACAAGCGAGGGTGGCGCGACCAACCAAGGGACCCTCTTCAGCTTCAACCTGACGGGCAATGTGTACACCAGGCTGGTCGACCTCTCGCCCACCACAGGGTACCGACCGCTCGGTCGGCTCCGGAGGGCGGCAAGCGGCGTGCTCTACGGCATCACGAACCTGGGCGGGGGACTCAGTTCAGGTGTGCTGTTCAGCTTCGACCCATCCGCGAACACCTATACCGTGGTCAAGGAACTCGTGGAGATCGGCGTCAGCGGCGCATGGAGCGGGGTTTTCGAATCACCGACGGGCACCCTCAACGCCGTCACCAGTGCCGGCGGTGATGGTGGCAGTGGCTCGTTGTTCAGGTACACCATCGCCACCAACACCCTTACGGAAAATGTGTCGTTCGCCTTCAGCGTGGGCTCGCAGCCCAAAGGGCGGTTGGTCCGCGACGCCAACGGGAAGTTCTATGGCGTGACCTCCTCCGGCGGTGTCGCGAACAGCGGTATCTGCTTCTCCTACGACCCCGCCACCAGCACCTTTACGCGATTGGTGGACCTCACCTCGGCGACGGGAACCTTCCCGACCGGCTCACTTGCGCTGGCGAACGGCAAGTATTACGGCCTTTGCAACCTCGGCGGCAGTGGCAATGCGGGCACGCTGATCGAGTTTGACCCCGCCACCAATACGCTCACGGCCAAGGTGAGCTTCAGCGGCGCAAGCGGCACCCTGCCCAGGGCCGGCCTTGTGCTGGCCTCGAACGGCTCGCTCTACGGCACCACCACCGCAGGCGGAGCGGGCGGATCAGGCACCCTCTTCAGCTACATACCCGGAGCGACCACTGTCACGCCGCTATTCGATTTCTCCCTGGGCAGTGGAACGCAACCCAACGCGGACCTGATCCAGGGGGCCGATGGACTTCTGTACGGCACCCTCAGCGAGCAGGGCGCCTTCGACAACGGGGCCTTGTTCGCCTTCAACATCAGCACCAATACCTTCACCAAGCTGTATGACTTCGATGGCCTGCAGGGAGGCAACCCGGCGGGAAAGCTGGTACAGGCCTCCAACGGACAGCTGTATGGCATGTGCCGGGAGGACGGGCTCTATTTCAACGGATGCATCTACAGCTGGAACATCGCCACAGGGACCTACACCCAGCTTTATGACATGCAGACCGCAGAGGGCTCGCTCTCGGAAGCCGGGCTGATCGAGGGCACGGACGGCAACCTCTACGGCACGTGTGTGCAGGGCGGATCCGCCGGTCTTGGTGCGATCTTCCGGTACAACCCCAACACGAACGGCTATGCCCTGTTGAAGTCCTGTACCGCGACAGATGGCTCACTTCCCTTTGATGGGCTCGCCTCCGGCAACATCCCCACCCCGCCCACAGGAGTTTCGCTGGGCCTGAAGGTACTGTTGGAAGGACCGTGCAACACAGTTACCGGACTGATGAACGACGCCCTCAGGCTGCAGCCGACCTTCCCGCTTTCAGAGCCATACTCCGGACTCGGTTTCCCCCAGGTCGGCGGCGGTGGTGGCGAGAGCATCTCCCCGTCCGTCCTTACGGTCAGCGGGAACGACGCCATCACCGATTGGGTGCAGGTGGAGTTGCGTTCCAAGACGAACAGCAGCACGGTCCTTCACACCCGTAGCGCCCTTCTGCAGCGGGATGGTGACGTCGTGGATGTGAACGGCACCTCTGCCTTGGCCATCGATGCCCCGCCGGACGAATACTTCGTGGCCATCAGGCACAGGAACCACCTGGGTATCATGACCCTGGCCCCCCTTAACCTGGGTGCGGTCACAACCACGCTGGACATGACCAATGGATCGGTGAGCACCTTTGGCACCGACGCCCAGAAACTGAGCGGTGGCCTGCAGCTCCTCTGGGCCGGCAATGCGATCGCCGACCAGCAGATCAAGTATACCGGAGCCACCAACGACAGGGACCCCATTCTCGTGCGCATTGGGGGATCGGTGCCCACGGCCACCGTCCCGGGGTATTGGAACGAGGATGTGACCATGGACGCCGTGGTGAAGTACGCCGGTGCCGCAAACGACCGTGACCCCATCCTGGTGAACGTGGGTGGCTCGGTGCCCACGGCCACGCGAGCCCAGCA
>CAZUNW010000011.1:0-279 GCA_964621425.1 uncultured Chryseobacterium sp.
GACCAGCAGGCAGTGCCCACGGCTGAAGACGGCGATGAGGACATCGTCCACCACGAAGAAAGTCTGCTGGTCGAGGTCGCCGGTGGCCCAGCGCGGGCTGTTGCTGTTGGGCTCGATCACCACGCCGCTGGAGGAGCGGGACTCCTCATCGTCGCTGTGCTCGCCCGCAGCGGCACCGAAGTCGAGCTTGCCGGCGCGGATAAGCGTGGCCAGACTGTCCAGGAAGTTTCGCGCGGCCAGCAGGTCGTCGCTTCCCACCTGCGGCTTCAGCAGGATGTG